>CAZUSF010000017.1:0-19099 GCA_964623355.1 uncultured Thiobacillus sp.
GATAAATCGCTCGCTGTTGATCGCCAGCGGTTTCCTGATCGTTTCCGTGTTGCTGGGCGGCTTTTTGCTGCGCCTGCTCCGGCAGGCGGAAGAACGCGAAATCTAACTGGCGCGATACCGCGATCACCTCGAGGAACTGGTCAAGGAAAGAACAGTCTCCCTCTCGATTGCAAAAGAGGCAGCGGAAGCCGCCAACCGGGCCAAGACCATATTTCTGGCAACAATGAGCCATGAGCTGCGTACCCCCATGAACGGAATCATGGGCATGACCGGATTGGCATTGCGCAGTGCCACCAACCCGAAGCAGGTAGAACAGCTGCAGAAGGCAACCAAGTCCTCCGAAAAACTCCTCGCCATCATCAACGACATCCTTGACTATTCCAAGATGGAGTCGGAACGTATTGCTCTGGAAAATGTCGCCTTCAGGCTGGCCGATACGATCAGTGAGCAGATCGGGCATAAAGCCCGGCAAGCCGGCGAAAAAGGGATCCGGTTGAGTGAGGAGGTCGCTCCCGAACTTGCCGGGCTGACGCTGCGCGGTGATAGCGGCCACCTCGGCCATGTACTCAGCCACTTGATCGACAATGCGATCAAATTCACGGCCGACGGAACTGTCACCGTGCGCGCCAACCTTGCCGAGGAGCGTCCCGCCGATGTTCTGGTCAGGTTCGAAATTCAGGATACCGGTATCGGTATTCCCGCAGAAGACCAGCAGCGTTTGTTCTCCGCTTTTGAGCAGATGGATGGCTCGATGAGCCGCAAATACGGCGGCATAGGCTTGGGGCTTGCTCTCTGCAAGCGACTGGTGAAAGCAATGGACGGGTCTATCGGTGCCATCAGCCACGAAGGCCAGGGCAGCACCTTCTGGTTTACCGTGAGGCTGGAGAAGACAGACCCGAGCGAGGTTGTTTGCACGGCAGCTTATTGATCTTCAAGCTGCCGCTCAACGCTGACGGTCAGCCGCTCGCAGCGTCGGCTGCACCGTTGGGTGAGAAGTGCTCGCCGTCGCTATTGCCCTGTAAGAATGTGCTTCTGCACAATGGCTATCGCGCCGTTGGCCTTTTCAGCCAAGCAATACCTTCAAAGGCGACCATCAGCAGATGGTTGGCAGATTCCCGGTAAGATTTCGATGGCACCCCTGCAGCAGGGGTCAGATGACGATCTCCGAAGCGCTACGCCCGAGAATTGCATTAATAGTGCCCTTCAGAGCATCTCGAAACAGAGCATCTATTTCCAGATAGTCCGGCAGACCCATGCATTCCCGGTGAGAAATTCACGTTATTGGTTATTCCAGGGTAAATCTTTGCTTCTTTATAACGCTTGAAATAATCTGTTACTATTATTTATATAATAAATAGCAATATTCCCCCAACAGGTAGGAAGGCCAAATTGACCGACCAACGCATTCTCTGGCCCGAGTTTCTTAAAGCTGTAAGGCACGAAGTCGTTCCCGCGCTCGGTTGCACGGAGCCCATCTCACTGGCCTTGGCATCGGCCATCGCCGCCCGGCACCTGGGATCAACTCCTGAGCGGATCGCTGCCAGGGTTTCCGCCAATCTGATGAAAAACGGCATGGGCGTAACCGTACCGGGGACACGCATGGTCGGGCTGCCGATTGCCGCCGCAGTCGGGGCACTGGGCGGCGATCCGAATGGCGGACTTGAAGTCCTGAGAAAGCTGACTCCAGCCGTTGTTGAGGCCGGCAAGCAAATGCTAGCCGATAAGCAGGTGAATATCGAAATCGCTGACGTTCCGTACATCCTTTATGCAGAATCACGCGTTTCCAATGGGAACGAGTGGGTTCGGGTCTGTATCGCCAATGCCCACACCCACGTGATCCTTATCGAGAAAAACGGCGAAACGGTTTTCAGGGCTGATCCCAGCACGGGCGACGACACGGAAAGCTACTCGCTGAAAGGTGCCACGGCGCGTGGCGTTTACGATTTTGCAACAAACGCGCCATTCGCCGACATCGCCTTCATCCTGGAAGCAGAGACGCTTAACTCGAGACTTGCGAAAGAAGGACAATCGGGCAACTATGGCCTGCATATTGGCGCGACCATGCAACGTCAGGTTGAGCGCGGCCTGCTCTCCGATGATATGCAAAGCAGAATATTAATTGCTTCTTCAGCGGCATCGGACGCCCGGATGGGTGGTGCCGAATTTCCGGCCATGAGCAACTCCGGATCGGGCAACCAGGGTATCGCGGCGACGCTACCTGTCGTTGTCGTGGCGCAGCACGTGAAAGCCGACGAAGAAACGCTGGCGCGTGCCTTGATGCTTTCGCACCTGATGGCCGTTTATATCCACAGCAAGCTGCCCAAACTCTCTGCGCTCTGTGCCGTAACCACGGCAGCCATGGGCGCGGCCGCCGGCATGGCTTGGTTGCTGCGCGGCGGCTACGGTGCCGCCAGCATGGCCATCTGCAGCATGATCGGTGACGTGGCCGGCATGATCTGCGACGGCGCATCCAATAGTTGCGCGATGAAAGTATCAACCTCGGCAATGGCGGCCTACAAGTCCGTGCTGATGGCGCTGGACAACTCCAGCGTCACGGGCAATGAGGGAATCGTTGATGAATCGGTTGACAAGTCCATCGCCAACCTTTGCGCTCTGGCCAGCGAAAGCATGATCCATACGGATCGCCAGATCCTCCAAATCATGGTGGACAAGCAATGCTGACACACCATCAACTCTAAGTGGCAGAAGGAAAGCCATGGACCGGATTGATCGAGACATTCTTGCCCTGTTGCAGGAAAACACCGATCTGCCACTGGCAGAGATCGCCGAACGGATCAACCTATCTTCAACACCCTGCTGGCGACGCATACAGCGCCTCGAAGAACAGGGCTACATCAAACGTCGCGTGGCCTTGCTTGACCCGGTAAAGCTCAACGTCGGCGTGACCGTCTTTGTGCTGCTCAAGACGAATCAGCACAACCAGGGATGGTTTGCCAAACTCAGCGCCACCATTAAGGAAATCCCGGAGGTCGTCGATTTCTACCGGATGAGCGGCACTATCGATTACCTTCTGCGCGTGGTCGTCCCGGACATTGCCGCCTATGACGAGGTCTATAAAAAGCTGACAAGAGACATCGAGATCGCTGACGTCAGTTCCAGCTTTGCGATGGAAGAGATCAAGCACACGACGTCGCTGCCGCTTGATTATCTGGACGGGTGCAAATGAACGCCGCTTGGAGATGCCCGTATTTATTGGCTCGCAGCGGTCGCCAGAATAGCGAATAAAAACCACTGACGAGATTACAAAGATTATATTGATATCGTTTGACGGCCAGCTTTACCCAGAAGGATGGCCGCACCCTGCATGTGCGCAAGACCACCCGGCCCGAACTCGATCTCGTCCGCATCTACGATGCCCTCGGCCTCAACCATCTACCAAGAGGCGTCCAAAAACTCATCGCCTGAACCACCATCAACGCGCGTGTAGTGCCACTCTGGAAATCTTCCAACTCCAACTTGTTCATGTTACGGAAACTATTTTTGCGGCTGACAAACTTGGGTTAAGCCATCTGAAATAGCTTGTGAAAGTTCATCATGTCGAGCACCTGTTTGACAGAGCCTTTCGCATTGGAAAGTGAAACAGATTTCCCAACTGCACCGGCTTGTTCTTTTAGTAATAGCAGCATGCCACAGGCAGCACTGTCAATGTAGTGTGCAGATCCAAGATGCACCTCGATGTGTGTGGTCGAGGGATGACGCATCGCTTCTCGTATCGCATCATTGAAGTGTTTGCGGATAGTGCCGTCAAATCTTCCCTGCACAATAACGGTCGACGTTGACCCTGCTGTCGAGATATGCAAATTCATGCGATCAACCTCCTGCAAAATAAGCGGAAATCCCACTCTCGAAAGTGAATCGATGTGGCGGTACACAATAAGCAATGCCATATATCCTTGCTAGCCTGTGTATACCAACCTGTTGATCGTGACCTCATGTTTTAGAGCCGGACCGAGCAAATTGTGCGACCCGATTTCTGCCCTCGTGTTTTGCTCGATACAGTGCGAAATCGGCGGCAGATACGAGGGTTTCAAATTTGGCGGAACGGTCAGGTGTGATGCATGCCACACCGATGCTTACAGTCACTTGTGGCAGAACTTTGGATGCCTCATGAGGAATGGCCAGTTGAAGGATACGATTCCTAAGGTTTTCGGCAAGAATGACGGCACCATCCTTGTCAGTGCCAGGCAATACGGCAACGAATTCCTCGCCGCCATATCGAGCGGCAAGGTCTCCTGCCCGTTGAACTACTGAGGCAATCGCTTCGGCCACCTGTCTTAGGCATGTGTCGCCTTGCGGATGGCCGTAATGGTCGTTGTAGGCCTTGAAGTGGTCAACATCGATCATCAGGATGGAAAGCGACTCTTCCGATCTTTGAGCACGCCTGAATTCGGTGGCAACAAATTCGTCAAAGCGGCGCCGGTTGGCAATGCCAGTGAGCGGGTCCAGGTAGGCGCTGCTAAGCAATTCCGTATTTCTGCTGCGCAGGTGTTTTTCGCGCTTGGTCGTTTGCGACATGTCGTGAATCACGACCATACAATAATGCTGCTTATCAACTTGCAATCCGCGGACCATAATCGAAACGGGAATGGGCTCTGGATTGGAGGGGCGTGGCCAGGCGTAGAAGGGCAGCGGAAGCGGATTGAGCCGGGGGGAGAGCAGAGACGAAGCCCCTTGGGTGAGCGCAGCATCAATGGCCTCGTGCAGGCGGGTGTTTTGCAAAACGGATAGAAGTTCGAAGAAGTTGCGACCGATGGGCTTGCGCAGTAAAGCCTCATCCGCATGCAGATGCATCCATTCGTTCCAGACGAGGATACGGCATTGATCATCCAGGACCGCGATGCCGGATCCGGCATGATCGACGACCTGAGACAGCAGGTCGAGATTAATGCACATGTTCTCGACTTCCGGATTCATGCAGCGTGCCCCATCCAGCTTTCAATTACCCGGTTGATGGCATCTGCCAGCGTCTGGTTGGAACGGGCATCGAGCATGAATGCAATGTGCGCCATGATCTGGTGGCGCTTGATGTTCAGGCTGATATGGATCATTAGTACCACGTTGTAGGCAGATGCATGCGGGCCGGACAGGATGTGCTCCGGTGTGTCGCACAGGTAGGCAGGTGGTGCCGTATGCAGCTCCAATTTGAGCTGATTGGCCAGTGCTGACATGCAGGCGTTGAGGAGGATATTGCCGACCTCGGAAATGGCTTCCTGCTCCAGATCGGGAAGTTCCTCGCTATCGACCAGGCCGCCAACCGCCAGTCGAACAATTTCTAGGGCACGGGATTGCGGGAATATCAGCATGGCGCGACTATCAATGTCACCTTCAAAGTGCTGCATGACGACCGAGATCTGATTGTCGGACAAGCTGTGCAGGCGACTGATGGCCTCATCGATATTGAGCAACTCCAGTTCGGGTATGGAGAGAGCAATCTCTTCACGCATCAGCCGCGAGAGACTGACTGCGGCCCGCGCGATGGCGATGTTGAAAGACTCCAGCAGGGCGTCGTGCTGCAACGGCGTAAGGTTCATGATGATCTCCCATGCGGCGCGAGGATTTCGGTGACGATAGCCTCAGTAATGGGTTTGGCAAAAAATCTGATTTTCAGATTGTGAGCCTGCTGTACGACGCTGTCCTGAAAGTTGGCAGTCAGCATCGCGATATCGAGCAGTGGGTGGTTGGCGCGAAGAACTTGTGCAACTTCCATGCCGCTCATGCCCGGCATGTTCATGTCGAGCGTGACAAGATTAGGCGTGTCGCGTGCGACGGCAGCGGCGGTTTCTCGAGGGTCATCAATGGTAATGACTTCTGCGTCAGGCTGTATCGCCTTGATCAGGCTGGAGAGCATCATGCGTGAAAGACGACTGTCATCGACAACCATCACCTTGAGTGGCGCATTGTTGGCCATGCCCAGATGCGCGACGATATCAATGGCTGGCTGCGGTTTCTGGAACATGTAACCTTGCGCGGTGGTACAGCCAAAGCGCGTTAGAAATTCAAAATGCACGCTGTCCTCAACGCCTTCGGCGACGGTTTCCATTCCCAACCGGCTGGCGAGCGCCAGGATCGCCTCAACAACGGCGGCCGCCGTGCGCAGGGTGGGCGCTGCCTGAACGAAACTGCGATCGACCTTGACGATATCAATGGGAAGACGTGTCAGGCTAACCATCGACGAGAAGCCGGTACCAAAGTCATCCAGAGCCAGGCGCAGCCCGAGTGACTTCAGTGCGCGCAACTGCTGCAGCGCCAATTCATCTTCATGGACGAGCACGGACTCGGTAAGCTCAAGCACCAGATGGCGGGGGTCAAGCGCGGACCCACGCAGGGCATGTTCCACACGGGCCACAAAATTTGGGTCGGCCAACTGGACGCCCGAAATGTTGATGGCCATTTCGTTGAGCAGAATGCCACTGCCCATCCAGCGTGCCGCCTGCTGGCAGGCTTCCTGTAATACCCAGTTGCCGATATCGTGGATCAGGCCATTTTCCTCGGCAAGCGGGATGAACTCCGTCGGTGGAATCATGCCCAGTTGAGGATGTTTCCAGCGGAGCAGTGCCTCAACGCCGACCGGCTGCTTGTCACTGACACGCACCAGCGGCTGGTAGTGCAGGTCGAGCTGACCGCTACTGCGTGCCCTGATCAGATCTTCTTCGAGGCGCAGGCGCCGTGTGAGGGCTGCGTCACGTTCGGCATCATAGAAATGCAGTAGCCGTTCGCTTTGTCCACCCAACTGCAATGCCGTACGGGCCGCCTTTAGGACAGCATCGCTGGAGTCACCGTCCTGCGGATAGAGCGCCAGCCCGCCATGTGGTTGCAGGTGGTAGGTCTGCCCCCCTATCTCGAATGGGGCGGCCAGTTCTGCAAGGAGTTGTTCGGCAAAACTGGTGATGGCTTCTACCGGCGCAGCCTCATGGATAATCACGGCAATTTCATCACTTGTGATGCGGGCAATGTGCGGCATGAGTGGGCGTGCATCTCCCGCCTTGAGCAAGCGGCCGACTGCGGCTTTGAGCAGGCTGTCTGCCGTGGTGTGGCCGAAGCCATCACGCAGCCGCCGCAGTCGCTCCAGATGAATCAGCAATGCTGGTACGTTGCGTTGTTGGCGCTGCGCCAGAACCGCTTCTTGTTCCAGTGCTACGGTATAGCCAACGAGGTTGAGTAATCCGGTCAAGGCATCGTGGTGCTTGAGATAGGCTGCCTGCGCTTGCGCCGAACGCAGTTCTGTAATGTCGAGCAGGCTGCCGCGCAGGGATGATTTGCCTGAGGGTTCCATTTGCACACGAAAATGGCGCCCCGCCAGATTGTGTAGTTCGCCGGTGGTGACCTCGCCAGTTTGTAGGGCTTGCTCACCGATGTTCGCGAGCTGACGCCACTCAGCTTCTGAAAAGAGCGGGCGTAATTCGCGCAGTCGGGTGTTCTCGTTGCCGTTAAACCCGATCAGTGCAGGGAGGCTGGCGGAGGGATGAAAATGGCGTTTGTCCAGGTCGTATTCAAAGCTGCCTAATCCGGCCAGTCGTTGCGCCTGGTTTAGGCGGAACTGGCTTTGTGCCACCTGTTGAAATGCCCTGGCTGATTGCATGATGAATTTAATACGGTGGGGCAGCATGGCCCAGGCGATGGGCTTGGCGATGAAGTCGGTCGCTCCGGCCGTAAATGTCTGTTCGATCGAGTCCCGGTCGTCCTGCCCGGTTACCATCACAATCGGTAGCGTGTGGCCGGCAGGCATGGCGCGTAGCCGGCGGCAAACCTCGATGCCATCTATCCCAGGCATCAGCAGGTCGAGAAAAATCAGGTCGGGCGGGGTCTCGGCAGAGGCGGACAGGCCTTTTTCGCCATCTTCGGCCTCGATGATATGGAATCCCATGGGCACGAGGGCTTCGGCGATCATCATGCGCATCAACTCGTCATCATCGATGATCAGGGCAGTTGGGGTACTTGGGATCATGAAAATGTATCCTTGAGTTCGTTCCAGGACTGCTCGGCCAGAATGAGTAGTGCTTCAGACAAGGCATTGATGTCAGCGCTCGCCATGTCACGGCTGGCTGTTTCGAGATCCTTGGCGAGTTGCGACAGCCTGATGGCGCCTACCTGTGCCGATGAGGATTTCAGCGCATGGGCTGCCATGTGGATCGCTTCGGTATCGCTGCCTGGGTCGCTCAAGGTGGCAAGCCGACTGTCGAGTCCGCGCCGGAAGCTTTCCAGCAAGCGCTGACGGAATGCATCGCGGCGCGCTTCCGGGAGTTCTGCCAGCGTCAGATTCAGGACATTGCGATCTACGACCGGAAGATCGTTTGCGGCTGCAATGATGGCCATTGCCCCCGGCGTTTCTGACTCCATCATGGGGGACGCGTCGATCAGTCGGTGCGGGAGATATTGTTTCATCATGTTGGCAATATCCCGCAGCATGACTGGCTTGGTCATGAAATCGTCCATTCCGGCCGCGAGGCAGCGCTGCCGTTCTTCATCGAGTGCGTGGGCGGTCAGTGCGATGATGGGGACGCGGGGCCGTCCTTCGGCAGTTTCGATGGTACGGATGCGGCGGGTGGCTTCGTAACCATCGAGATCTGGCATCTGACAGTCCATAAAAATTAGATCGGTGTCGCGAAAGTGTTCAATGGCGCCAAAGCCATTTTCGGTCGTGATGATTTTGCTGACGCCCAGTTGCCCGAGCATGGCTTCAGCGACCACCAGATTGGTTTCATTATCTTCGGCGATGAGAATGCTGGATGCGGGTGAAAAACGCAGTGCCGTGCTTGCGGAAGTGGTCGCAGGTACTTCAGTGGCAACGGCGATCGGCAGGTCCAGTCGCACGATGAAACGGGTACCGGATGGCGTGCTCTCGAAGCCGATGAGGCCCTGCATGAGTTCGATGATTTGCTGGCTGATGGCCAGCCCCAAGCCGCTGCCGCCAAAGCGCCGTGACATGGAGTCATCGACTTGACTGAAGGCGGCGAACAGTCGGTTACGCATGTCCTCGGGGATGCCGATGCCGGTGTCAGCGACACTGAAGGCCAGTCTGGCCGCACCAGTCGCACTGTGTCCTTCCAGCCTGACATCCAGTGTAACGCTGCCAGTGGGTGTGAATTTGATGGCATTGCTGATAAGGTTGGCTAGCACCTGACGCAGGCGAAAGCCATCACCCCGCACATAGCGTGGCAAGTCGGTCGCGAGTACCAAGTCGAAGTCTAACTGCTTATCGTGGGCGCGCTGGAGAAACAAGCCATGCACTTCAGTAATCACTTGATGCAGATCGAAGGCGACCTCTTCAAGGCGCAACTGTCCGGCCTCTCCCCGCGCAAAATCGAGAACGTCATTGAGCAGTGCCATCAGGTTTTCGCCGGCGCGCAGCAGTGTGCTGACATGGTTTTGTTCGCGTGCGGGCAGCTGGCTGTGGCTCAGCAGTTGTGCCAGGCCGATGACACCATTCATCGGGGTGCGAATCTCGTGGCTCATGTTGGCGAGGAACTGGCTCTTGGCGCGGTTGGCGGCCTGTGCCGCTTCCATGGCAGCTTGCAGGTCGGCCGTGCGTTCGGCCACCAGGTTTTCCAAGTCATCACGATGCCGCCGCAATTCACCATCGGCCGATTCGATTTCGGCCAGCATGGCATTGAAGCGGTCGATCAGGCGCCCGATCTCGTCGTCGCTGGTTTTTTCCACACGCAGGTCGTAGCGTCGCGACGCAGCGATCCGGTGGGCCGTATCGCCCAGTTCGGCAATCGGGCCAATGATGGTATGGCGCATGCGGCGGGCGATCACGACGGCCAGGCTAAAGCCGAGCACCAAGGCAATCGCAAACCAGCCCAAATGCTTGAATAGCTCTCGCCACATGGGGCGAAGATCAACGTAAAGCTCAAAAGTGCCGACGTGTTCCCCCGACTGACGGATGTCGTGGGTCAGCAGCAGGGCATCGTCGAGCAGTAGCGGGGGGGGCGGATGTAGTCCCTGCTTTTGTAGATGGGTTGGCCACACCTGCCCTTCACGCAGGATTTCGCTGAGAAGCGTTTGGTCTGACATGAGCAGGCGGGCACCGAGGACATCTGGGCGTCGCAGCAGACCTTTCAACTGGGTGGTGGCGCCCTGCACATCCTCAAACGCCAGGTAGGGTTGGGCATACTCGGCACTCAGTTCGATCAAGGCATCGAGATCATGGGTGAGCTTTTCCTGGGCTTCGAGAAAGTGGGCGACGGCGATCATCAGGCCAACCACGAACAGGGCCAAGCCTGTTACGCTCAGGGCGAATACCAGAAGCTGCTGCTGGATCGAGCGGATTCGGGCCATTAGTGATCCTTGATGCGCTGCGCCAGCTTCAGCAGTTGGGCAGGCAATTGGGTGACTTCGACGTTCAACAGGTCTTCAAGCGGAAGTTCGACCAGATCCGCAACGGCTGCATGGGCAGGCAGGCCCAGCAGCACGGCAGGGCAGGCGAGTATCAGCAGAATAAGTCGTTGCGATTTCATGAAGCCTCCTTGGGCTGAATGAGCCGATTCTCCGTGGATAATGAGGCGAGGCAAATGCTCACCAATCCTCACGACGTCGTAGCTGGAATGCCGGCCAGGCGGCTGTCGATGGCACGGCGCGTTGCCGACAGCGAGTGCTTGTCATCAATCATCTGGTTGAAGCAGATACCCATGTCGCAGACGCTGGCGCAGCAGGCGATGCATGAAGTGGGTCATCGTCAAGCGCGGACGAGCCGATTGCGACCAGAGCCCTTAGCCTGATAGAGCAAGACGTCGGCCGCGCGCACAAAGGCATCGAGATCTTCATGCCGGCCGGAGGCGAGGCCGATGCTGATAGTGACGTTTGTGCTGTGGCCGTCCAGCGATACCGGATGGGTCGCCAGTTCGGCACGGAAGGCTTCAAACCGGGAGGCCATGAGGTCTGCCGACTTGCCGGTACAAAAAACGGCGAACTCCTCGCCCCCCAGGCGAGCGACCAGTTGATCATGGAAATGGCGGTTGAGCATCTGCCCGACTGCACGCAGTACCTCGTCACCCGCGTCGTGGCCACAGGCATCGTTGATCTGCTTGAAGTGGTCGATATCAAGCATTGCCACCGTAGCGTGCTGGCCGAGTCTTATCGCCTCGGCCAGAAGATCGGGTGCCTTGGTAAAAAAGCAGCGCCGATTGGGCAGGTCGGTCAGAAAATCGCGGTAAGCGGCATGGCGGTTTTCTTCAACCAGATCGAGCATGTCCAGATTTTGATTGACGCGGCACACCAACTCTTCGAAGGAGAGGGGTTTGCTGATAAAGTCGTTCGCGCCACTCTTGAGAAAGTGTGCGGGTAGCAAGGCATTCTCGCTGCCGGCAATGCCGAGAATGCCCATCACATCCTTGCCGTAATGCTTGCGCAGCTCCAGCGTCAACGCCAGGCCATCCATGCCCGGCATGTTGAAGTCGGTGATGACCATGCGGATGTCCGGATGGTCGGCAATGGCCTGCAAGGCCGCGTTGCCGTTGTTGGCCGTCAGTACGCCCAGGCGCAGTCGGGACAGGGTGAGTGCCAGGCTGCTACGCATGCTTTCGCAGTCATCGACGACCAGCACCTTGGTTTTTCGATTGGCGGCCAGTCGGCCGATCAGATCGCAAATGTAACCGTAGGCATTGATATTGTTCTTGAGTACGTAATCGAGTACGCCCTTGTCGAGCATACGCTCGCGCAGTTCGCCGCCGAACGCGGCGGTCACGGCGATGGTCGGAATGCCGGTGCCAATGACAGCATCGATGACTTCGCCGTTCGGGGCGTCCGGCAGATTGAGATCACAAACAGCCATGGCATAGTCGTGGCGGCGTTCCAGCAACTCCCTGGTTTTCCCAAGACTGTCGGCGATGTGCACTTCGCAACCCCAGCGATCCCGGTACATCATGGCCTGCATCGTGGCCAGCGAGCGCTGGTCTTCGATGACCAGAAGGGTCTGGCCGGAAAGCGATTTGTTGTTGAAGCTGGTATGGCGGCGAGCGCCTTCACGGCCTGCGGTGGGCATGGGTTTCTCCTTAAAAGTCGGCGCTGGCGGGACGGCGTGCTTGATCTATTGAGTTGCGTGACGAACGGGCAGCCACTTCAATAGCAGGGCATAAAGCTGTCCGGGCTGGATCGGCTTGGGAATGTGGTCGTTCATGCCGGCAGCAAGGCAGCGTTCGCGGTCTTCCGCAAAGGCGGTGGCAGTCGTGGCAATGATGGGTATCTGCGGCTGTTCGGGCAGGGCGCGGATGCGCTGTGTGGCTTCGATGCCATTTAAACCGGGCATCAGTACATCCATCAGGATCAGGTCGTATCGCCCCTGGCTGGCCTTGGCTACCGCCGTAATACCATCATCAGCGATGTCGACCGACAAGCCGGCATTTTCGATGAACTCGCGGATGAATTCCTGATGCACGGCATCATCTTCGGCGATGAGAATGTGCTGGCCAGCATGCTGCTGGCGTAGTTGGCCAAGGGGATCCTGTGGCTCGACAGGCGGAATATCTTCAGGCAGCGGTGTCGCTTTCTCGAGGGGGATCTCAAACCAGAAACAACTGCCAACCCCTACTGTGCTATCAACGCCGATTTTTCCGTCCATGCGATCCACCAGCCGTCGACACAGTCCCAGGCCAAGGCCAGTACCGCCGTAAGCGCGTGTCGATGAGCCATCGCCCTGTTCGAAGTTCTCGAAGATGCGGTTGATCTGTTCCGGAGGAATACCGATGCCGGTATCACATACTCTGCCATGCAGCACGACGGTATTGCTGCCCGGCTCGATTGCGGAAATTGTGATGCGCACCTCGCCGCAGTGAGAAAATTTGACGGCATTGTCGACAAGGTTGGTCAGCACCTGGCCAAGCCGCATCGGATCGCCACGCAAAGGCAGATTGAGTAAATCCGGCGCGACATTGATACGGAGGTGCAACCCCTTGCCGGTTGCCAGCGGTTCGAACATATCGTGCAGGTTGTCGATCATCCCCGCGAGCTTGAAACCAACCTGTGCCAATGTCAGTTGGCCGGACTCTATTTTGGTAATGTCGAGAATATCGTTGATCAAGCGCGTCAGGCCGTGGGCGGCCTTCATGGATTTCTCCAGGTAATTACGCTGCTTCTCATCGTTGGTGCGACGCAGGGCTAGGGTGGTCATACCGATGATGGCGTGCATCGGCGTGCGTAGTTCGTGGCTCATGTTAGCCAAAAAGATGCTCTTGGCGCGGTTGGCGGCTTCTGCCGCCTCCTTGGCGATGGCGAGTGCCTCGGTACGTTGTTGGACCAGATGCTCAAGATGCAGACTACGGTCGGCCAACTCATGTATCGCTTGGCGCAAGCGCTGCTGTGTCTGGACGCGCATGCTGACAACGCTGGCATTGAACGGCTTGGTGATGTAGTCGGCGGCACCGACAGCGAAGCCACGTCGCTCGTCTTCCGCGTCGCTCCGCGCGGTGATGAAAATGACCGCGATGTCCCGGGTTAGCGGGTCTTCCTTGAGCATTTGGCAAACGGTGTAGCCATCCAGATCGGGCATGACGACGTCGAGCAGGATTACATCAGGCTGAGCGCTACGGGCAAGTTCCAGTCCATCGCGGCCACTGGTGGCGGCGAGGACGACGTGACTTTCCTCAAACAGGTAGTGCAGCAGGTGCAGGTTATCGGGCTCGTCATCGACGATCAGGAGTCGGGCGCGATTCATTGGGAAAGCTCCTTTTGCAGGGTATGACAGGCCTCCTGGGCGGCGGCAAAATCGAGGTGGCACAGTGCATGGTCAAGTGCCATCAGACAGGGCGGCACTTCTTGATCCGCCTTTAATTGCTTGAACAGGGTCAGTGCCTGCATGTTGTGGGTGGCCAGCAGCGGGGCGATTTCGTTCAGTGCGGCGCGTAGTGCTTGTGGATCGTGTGCCTTGGCCGTCGTGCGGATCTGATCGGGAGCTATTGTTGTTATCAAGGTGCGCAGCTGACCGACCGTGGCATCGAGTTCGGTCGCGATACGTTCAAGATGCGACTCGGCAGTGGCGAGATTAGTGCTGGTACGCAACTTATCTTCCGTTTCTGCCGCGAGCGCCGCTAAAGCCTGAGCACCTACGCCGGCTGAGAGACTCTTGAGTGTGTGCAACTGGCGCAGCACCGTTTCCAGATCGCCGGCGTGCAGGGCTTGACGCACCAGTGCCACACTGTCCTGCTTGCCATCACAGAAGTTGCCGGCCATGCGCACATAGAGGTCACGGTCGCCGTTGAGTCGGGCCAATGCCTGCGTCAGTTCGATGCCAGGTATGGTTGCAGGCAGGGGGATCTCGCACGACACCACCGGAGGGCGGGGCGCGAAATCCGCCGGTAGCGTGCTGGTCGGCTTGCGGTAAGGATTGAGTGCGGCAATCAGGGTTTCGGTATCGATCGGCTTGCCGACGTGGCCATCCATGCCGGCAGCCAGACAGATTTCCCTATCCTGCTGCGTAGCGTTGGCGGTCATGGCAATGATGGGCAGGCCGATCTTTCTGGTGCGCAGTTCGCGTGTGGCTGCCAGGCCGTCAAGTACCGGCATCTGTACATCCATCAGCACGACATCGAATCTACCGCTCTCCTGGGCCAAACAGTCGACGCACTGCCTGCCGTCATCGACGACCCGAACCTGGGCACCTTCGCGGATCAGCAATTCCCGGGCAACCATCTGGTTGGTCGGGTTATCTTCGGCCAGCAGAATGCGCAGGCCCGCCAGCCGGAGTTGATGGGGCGCATCGGCCGCCTGGCGCAAGAGACCGCCGCGGCTGGCATCGGCCAGTGCATCGACCAGCATCGAAGGCGTTACCGGTTTGGTCAGCAGGCCATCCAGCAATGTGCTTGCGTGCTCCAGCGAGTGTGCCAAGGTGGCGCGGTCGTGCGCGGTGACCATGATCATCACCGGCGCCGCGTGGTCGGCGCAAAGCACGCGAATGCGGCGCGCCGTTTCCAGCCCGTCCATTTCCGGCATCATCCAGTCGATAAAGATGGCATCGTAATGGCAGGCAGACTGCTGGGCTTCTTCCAAACGCGCCAGCGCTGCGCTACCACTGGCGCAAGTGTCTGCCTGCCAGCCGAGCCAGGTGGTCATGTTCTGCAATACCTCGCGCGCGGCGGCATTGTCATCGACGATCAGGATGCGGTGCGATTTCTGCTTGCCGCTGGTCATTTGCTCTGCATCAAGCACCGCCGCATTGCCGGCCACCGTCAGCGGCATCTCGAGCGTGAAGTGGAAGCAACTGCCCTTACCGGGTTGGCTAGTAACCCCTAGATCGCTGCCCATCAACGTCACGAGATGGCGACTGATGGCCAGTCCAAGTCCTGTACCACCATAGCGGCGCGTGGTTGAGGGATCTGCCTGGCAGAATTCGTCGAAAATAACGCCGAGTTGCTCAGGGGTCATGCCGATGCCGGTATCGCTGACCGAGAACGTGATGCACGTTTTCCCATCGCTGGCGGGCTGCTTGCGCAATTGGATGATGACTTCACCGCGCTCGGTGAATTTGATGGCATTACTGGCTAAATTAAGCAATACCTGCTGGAGTCGCATCTCGTCGCCGATCAGGCCATGCGGGATGTCTGGATCGATATCGAACAAGATCTCGACCGGCTTGTCCTGCATGGCGGCAGCCAGCACGGTGGCCAGATTGCGCAACAGCTCGTGCATTTGGAAGGGGTGAGGATCGAGCTGGAAGCGACCGGCCTCAATCTTCGAGAAATCGAGAATGTCGTTAATGATGCCGAGCAGCGACTGGGCTGCGCCACGGGCGCGCTGCGCGTAATCGCGCTGGCGGTTGTCGAGAGCAGTTTGCTGCAGCAACTCCAGCAGGCCGAGCACAGCATTCATCGGCGTGCGAATCTCGTGACTCATGTTGGCGAGAAACTGGCTTTTGGCCGCATTGGCGTTTTCGGCGGCGGCCTGGGCGGCCTGGCGTTCGCCGTCGATACGGGCCAGTTTCGCCTGGGTTTCCGCCAGCCAGCCGAGTACCGTGTCGCGTTGCGCCTCGGGCACGGGAATGACGCTTGCGTGACCGCCCTGACCCAGGGTCGTGATCTGTCGATAGATCGTTTCGATCGAGCCACCGAGGATGTCGTGCAGATTGCCGCGCAGGCGCCAGAGCAGCCAGGCCAGGAGTCCCCCGAAAAAGAGGAAGAGCCAGCGCAGCAACTGGGCGCGATGTTCGGCGGTGCGTACCGCTTGCAGTGTGCGTTCGCTTGACAAGCGGTAGAACTCGCCGATCGGCAACATGATGCGGGCTTTGGCCGCGTGGTAGTTCGCATCAAAGAGCATGCCAACGGCTTTCAGTCGCTGGGCCTCACCGGTGACACCGCGACGGGCCGTTTCCGTCAGGGTCATGGCGCTGCGTTCGAGATCGGCCAGGGTGTCGGAGTGGGCTTTCGCGTCCGCCAGTTTGTCGAGTTCCAACGCACTGAATCCCGTTCTGCGCATCAGTTCCAGCAGGGCGACGGATTCAACGGCGGGCTTGTGTCGCTGGTCATCGGCGAGCACCAGATCCCAGTAAATCTCGTGATAATTCTGCGGCCGCGGTGCATGGCCGTTGCGGATGTCGAGAATTTCCTGATAGTGCTGTTTGTGGATGGGGTCCCCGCTGACGACGTAGGCGCGTACCAGTCGCGTCAAGTCATCAGAAGACTGACGCAACTCGTCCGCCAGCAGGTAAGAGTGATAACGCAGTTCGTGGGCGTGGTCGATCTGCTTCTCGGCCGCCACATAATGAACGAACGAAACCACCAGACAGGCAAGAATGCTGGCAGTCACCCATAAGTGCAGGCTAAGGCGCGAGATCTTGTGCAAGGATTGCAGCATGGGGGGCGGGGCCACTGCGGAAAATGTCACCAGACTAGGCAACAGACATGACCGCTGCAAATCCTCACCAATCCTCATGGCGAAGTCGGATCAATCTGCCCCGATCATGTTGGCCCAGCAAAAGGCATCGGCATGACACAGGTTCAGTTGCTCGGCATCGATGTGAGGCAGATGATGAAGCAGTTCGAGGCAGGCTGTCATGTCGCCAGTTTCCAGCAGTTCGGACAAGGCCAGAATGGTGCCGAGCGGGCCTTTGTGCTCGAGCAGTGCATCGCGCATCGTGGCGGAGAGATTCATGGGGGTCAGTATGTCGTCGAGCGCCTGCCCCAGCAGGGCGGGTGTCAGTGACAGGATGCCGACCATGAATGCGGCATCCCGCATCCCCGCGTCATGCGGGCTGATCCGACTGGCGATCAGTTCGGCAAAGCGCCCCCTGAGGGCCGCCATGGTCAGCAAGGGGGGCGGGCTCATCGTATCGGGATCGGCATAGAGCAGCAACTGCAACCAGCGCGCCAACTGCTGGCGGCCGAGAATCATGATGGCCTGTCGCAGTGAATCGATATGCTTGTTGCGGCTGACGGCGACAGAATTGACCAGTCGCAACAGGGATACCGATAGCGCCGGATCATGTTTCAGCACGCTCTCGATCTCACCTGTTTCTGCATGCTGGGCCAGCATCGAGATCAACTGCAAGGCGGTCATCTGCGAGGGGCGCAGACGGCGACCGGAAAGGATGGTCGGATGGGCGAAATAGTAGCCCTGGAACAGGTCGAACCCCAGTTCCCGGCAGCGCTGGTATTCCGCCAGGGTCTCGACTTTTTCCGCCAGCAGTTGCGGCACCATGGGTCTGAGTTGGGTCACCAGGCCGGGCAGGTCAGCGGCACGAACTTGCGTCAAATCAACCTTGATGATCGAGGCGAGTGGCAGCAGGGGCAGGTAGTCATCCGTGACACGGTTAAAGTCATCCAGCGCCAGCGTATAGCCCATTGCCTTGAGTGCGGCACAGCGTTCGACGACTTCCGGCGTGACCAGGCTGCCTTCCAGCACCTCGATAACGACCTGATCGGGTGGCATTAATTGCAGTGCCTCGTCATGCAGAAAATACTTATCGACGTTGATGAAGGCGCGATAGGGCCCCAGCGCGGTGCGGAAACCAATGTGCGCGAAGGCATGGTTGATCACCGTGGCGGTGGCCCTTTGCGGGTTGGAAAAGCGCGCTTTGGCATCGAGCCCGCTGCGGAACAGCAGTTCGTAGGCGACCAGATGCTGGTCCCGATCCAGGATCGGCTGGCGTCCCAGAAAGATTTCCTGGGTATGGTCTTCGGGTTGCATGATTGTGAACGGCGCTGGGCCACCTGTCGTGAGGGTGTCTTACTTTAGTTAGGCTTTCTGGGTGTTGCCAATCCTCACCAATCCTCACGCCAGGTGCTACCGGCTACCGATTACGCGTAGCCGCACTTGCGTCGTGAGGATTGGTGAGGATTGGCTAGCAGGTGTGGAAGTGCGTAAAGTCGTACGAAATTTTCGAGAAAACAGATGGCTACTGATACCAACCCACCGATCCTCCTTGCAGCGCAGATCCGATGTTGCCTGTCTCCGACAGTCAAGCTCGATGCGGTCAGTGAGAGTATCCAGACCTTGCTGGGTTTCATGCCTGCAGATCTGCCCTCATTTGCCGCCTGCATCCATGCCGACGATGCGGATATTGCCGCCCGCTTGTTCGCGCCGCAAGTAACAGCGGTCCGCCAAGTCGTCAATCTGCGCCTGCGCCAGGCCAATAGGCGGATTCGTTGCGTCAAGTGCAGCTATGAAAAGGCGGCGACTGCTGCGGGTATCACGCTCGATCTGCTGCTGGAAGACGCCAAGAGCCTGCCGCGCACGCTTGATAATGCGGCTGCCATGGCGAACTTTCGGGCGATGATGGACAACACCGATGACTACATCTTTTTCAAGGATCGCAACCATGTTTTTACCGGCGCTAGCCAAACGTTGGTGGCGCTGTGCGAACCAGCCGAGCAGTGGACCGACCTGATCGGCCAGACCGACTACGATGTATTTCCTGAAGCCTACGCCGACCTCTACTACAAGCTGGAAAAGCAGGTATTTGCCGGGATTGAGGTGGCCCATGAGGTTCAGAAATATCAGGCCAGGGATGGCCGCAAGGGCTGGGTGGATAACCGCAAGTATCCAGTCCGTGATGCTGCCGGCGAGATCATCGGCCTGTATGGCATTGCGCGCGACATAACCGAGCAGCGCCGCATCGAAGCGACGCTGCTGAACATCGCAAACTTCGTTGCGC
>CAZUSF010000018.1:0-15996 GCA_964623355.1 uncultured Thiobacillus sp.
CGTCCTTCAACCAGACGATCAGCGCATCCAGCCAGGCCATTTTGTATTGGTATTTGTCGGAATCCAGGCTCTGGCCATTCGGGATGTAGACGCAAATCACGCGGACGCCGTCAACGGTGGCGGCCAGAACGCGCTTCTGTTCATCAGCAAAGCCGGGAATGCCGGCTTGCACATCGGCCATCGGCAAACGGCTCAATATCGCCACACCGTTGTAGGTTTTCTGGCCGGAGAAAGCGCAGTCGTAACCCGCTTCGCGCAGTGCATCGACCGGGAAGACATCGTCGGTCTGCTTGGTTTCCTGCAAACAGACCACATCCGGCGCGGCGCTTTGCAGCCAGTCGAGCAGATGCGGCAGGCGGACTTTTAATGAGTTGACGTTCCAGGTGGCGAGTTTCATGACGCGGATTATCATTGCCAATCTTCCGCCGCGACAACTGATGCCCCGAACACCATGCAAACCCTGACCGTAGAACTCGGCGACCGCGCCTATCCCATCCACATCGGCCCCGGCCTGCTTGACCGCGCCGACCTGGTGCTGCCGCATCTGATCCAGAAGCGCGCGGTGATCGTCACCAACACGACAGTCGGGCCGCTGTATCTGGAGCGTTTCAGCCAGACACTGAAGAACGCCGGCGTGCAGGTTGATTCGGTCGTGCTGCCGGATGGCGAGGTGTACAAGAACTGGGAAACCCTGAACCTGATCTTCGACGCCCTGCTGACCCAGCGTGCCGAGCGCAAGACCACATTGATCGCACTCGGCGGCGGCGTCATCGGCGATCTGACTGGCTTCGCGGCAGCGTGTTATCAGCGCGGCATGCCGTTCATCCAGATTCCCACCACGCTGCTGGCGCAGGTGGATTCGTCGGTCGGCGGCAAGACCGGCATCAATCATCCGCTCGGCAAGAACATGATCGGCGCCTTCTACCAGCCGCAACTGGTGCTGGCCGATACTGAAACGCTGAACACGCTGCCGGCGCGCGAGTTGTCCGCCGGTCTGGCGGAAGTCATCAAATACGGCCTGATCCGCGACCTGCCGTTCCTGGGATGGCTGGAAACGCACATGGAAGCCTTGATGGCGCGCGACACGGCGGCGCTGACCTACGCGATTCATCGTTCCTGCGAGAACAAGGCGGAAGTGGTGGCCGCCGACGAGCGCGAAACCGGTCAGCGCGCCCTGCTCAATCTGGGCCACACCTTCGGCCATGCCATCGAAACCGGCATGGGTTACGGCAACTGGCTGCACGGTGAAGGCGTCTCCGCCGGCACCATGCTGGCGGCTGACCTGTCGCAACGCCTGGGGATGATTTCGAACGATGACGTGGATCGCATCGCATCGCTGTTCCGTCGCGCCGGCTTGCCGGTGGTCGCGCCCGACCTGGGTTATGACGCCTACATGGATTACATGGGCGTCGACAAGAAAGTGGAAGCCGGGTGCATCCGTTTCGTGCTGTTCAGGAAAGTGGGCGAAGCCTATGTGACAGGCGAATACGACCCGAACGCCTTGCGCGCGACGTTGACAGAAGCTGTCGGCAAACCGTAGAAATAAGAAAACAACGTTTCCATTAACGGCTATTTTTCAAGATAATGGAAACCATGTTTTCTGAAAACATTCAATCCGTCCTGCAACAAATCGGCGACCGGCTGCGCGCCGAGCGCCTGGCGCGCAACGAATCGCAAACCCGCTTCGCGGCGCGTATCGGCGTTTCCGTGCCGACCCTGCGCCGCATGGAACAGGGCGACGCCAGCGCGCAGATCGGCCACTGGCTGACCGCCTTGACGCTGCTGGGCCGCATCGCCGACGCGGAAGCCCTGCTCGCGCCGCGCTACAGCCTGTTTGATGCAGCGGCGCAGGCAGACAAGCCGGTACGCCAGCGCGCCAGAAGAAAAGCACTGGCTGCATGATCCGCCTCGATCTCTGGTTAACGCTGGTCTCCGGCGCAAAGCTGCGCGCCGCCGAACTGGTGTTTGGCGATGCAGACCGGCAGGGTCGCTACGCCAGCGCCCTGCGCTACACGCCGGAATACCTGGCCGATACGCGCGCCTTTCCGCTCGATCCGGCTTCCCTGCCGTTGCAGCCGGGCGACTTTTCCGCCGCGCAACTCAACGCCCCGTTGATGGCGCTGGAAGATGCCCTGCCCGACGACTGGGGCCGGCGACTGCTGATCCTGCGCCATGGCCTGCCGCGCGGCCGTCAGTCGGAGCCGCATCTGATGCAGGCACTTGCCGGGCAAGGTCTCGGCGCCCTGAGCTTCCACGCGCCTGGTCAGCCGCCGGGTGAAGAAGCCCACGCCGCCGCGCTGCTCGAACTCGATACCCTGCTCGATGCCGCGCAACGGCTGGAACAAGAGGTTGGCAATCCAACCAGTGCCACCATCGACGACACCACGCGCAGCCTGCTGGCTGCCGGCAGTTCGCCCGGCGGTGCGCGGCCGAAAGTGCTGGTGCGCGACACGGAAGGCACGCAGTGGATCGCCAAATTCCCCAGCCGGCGCGACGAGGTCGACATGGTTGGCCTGGAAGCCGCCAGCCTGGAACTGGCGCGACTGGCCGGCCTGGAAGTGCCAGATTTCCGGCTGGTCGAACTCACCGCTTCGCGCCGCGCCCTGCTGGTCAAACGCTTCGACCTGACAGCACACGGGGGTCGCCATCACATGCTGAGTTTCCGCGCCCTGTTGCAGGCCGGCGGCTATTACGTGCTGCGCTATCTCGACCTGATCGCCGCCTTGCGTCAGTACGGCGCCAACCCGGAACGGGACGTGCCGCGGATGTACCGGCAGATGGTGTTCAACGCCCTGCTCGGCAACACCGACGACCATCTGAAGAACTTCTGGCTGCTGGCCGATGCCGACGGCTACCGCCTGTCGCCCGCGTTCGATCTGCTGCCGGACACCGGCGCGCGGCGCGAGCATGTGCTGCTGTTCGATCAGACACCGCTACCACCCGCCCCCGCCGAACTGGCCGCGCTCGGCCGTAAATGGGGCGTCAGCGGCGCCGCGAGTATCTGCCAGGAAGTCGCAGCCGCCGTCGCGCGGTTTGCTGAAATCGCCGCCGGCTACAACGTGCCGGAATCCGAAATCCATCGCTTTGAACAGGACATCGCCCGTCGGTGTCGCTCCCTCTCCCCCAACCCCTCCCCCGCTTGCGGGGGAGGGGAGCAGCAAGCGTCGCCGCCGCGACGTCCACGTCAAGGGTAACCATGTCCGATCTCGCTCTCTACGCTGCCCGCTCCGCCGAAACCCAAGGCCGTCGCCATCCGGAGCCGGCCGCCGCGCCGCGTTCCGAATTCCAGCGCGACCGCGACCGCATCGTGCATTCCACCGCCTTTCGCCGGCTGGAATACAAGACCCAGGTATTCATCAACCACGAGGGTGATCTGTTCCGCACCCGTCTGACGCACAGCCTGGAAGTCGCACAAATCGGCCGCACGCTGGCGCGCATGCTGGGCCTGGACGAAGACCTGACGGAAACCCTGGCGCTGGCGCACGACCTCGGCCACACACCGTTCGGCCATGTCGGCCAGGACGTGCTCAACGCCTGCATGAAGGAGCACGGCGGCTTCGAACACAACCTGCAATCGCTGCGCGTGGTCGATGCGCTGGAACAGAAATACGCCGAATTCGAAGGCCTCAACCTGACCTTCGAAGCGCGCGAAGGCATCCTCAAACACTGTTCAGTGAAAAACGCGGAAAAACTCGGCGATGTCGGCCGCCGCTTCATCGAAGGCCGGCAACCGTCGCTGGAAGCGCAGATCACCAACCTGGCCGACGAAATCGCCTACAACAACCACGACGTCGATGACGGCCTGCGTTCGGGCCTGATCACGGTGGAACAACTGGAACAAGTGAAAATCTTTGCGCGCCACCTCGACACCGTACGCAACCTCTACCCCGACCTGAACGACCGCCGCCTGATCCACGAAACTGTGCGCCGCATGATCAACACGCTGGTGGTCGACATGCTGCAACAGACCCGCGCCAACATCGCACTACACAACCCGCAAAGCCTGGACGACGTGCGCCGCTGTCCAACGCTGGCCGCTTTCAGCGAAGGCATGTTGGCTGAACACCGCGAACTCAAGCGCTTCCTGTTCCAGAACCTGTATCGCCACTACAAAGTCGTGCGCATGAGCGAAAAAGCGCAACGCCTGCTACGCGACCTGTTCACCGCGTTCAGCGCCGAACCACGTTTGATGCCGCCGGAGCACCACGCCCGCGCCGACCAGGACCCGTATCGCGCCGTCTGCGACTACATCGCCGGCATGACCGACCGCTACGCGATCCGCGAACATCGGCGGATTTATGACATCGAAGAATTAGCGTAGCGTGACTCGCCGAAAAACCCAGCCAGCAGGTTTTCAAATAGGATTTGTTGGAAACACAGGGAAACACGCCATGTCGAACCAAGCCACTCTTGTCGAGACTCACGCAATCCGCCGCCTCTATGACCAACCTTGAGTCGCATCCCCCGAAGACTGGACGCGGGAGCAAAGCCACTTCCGCCTGTCCGCAATGCGGCAAGCACCGTCTGGTGCCGGTCAGCCGGCGTGGCATAGACCGTTTTCTCGGCCTTTTTGTCAGGCTGCGGCGGTTTCGCTGCAACAACGTCGAATGCGGCTGGCAAGGCAATCTGGCCAAATCACAGGTACTGCGCCGCTCGGTGGGGCACCTGCCGCAAGTTAAAGAAAAACGGCTCAATTTGCTGATCAAAATCGGCAACATGATCATGCTGGCCATGATCCTGATCATTCTGGTTGCCTTGATAGTCGGCTGGATCGACGGCTCGCTTGAAGGCTACGAAGGTTTGTTCAGCCGGTAAGACCAAGATTACGGCTGCTGGTCCAGGCGGTTTCAGACTCAGTATCCCTGGTCAACATAACTTCAACCCAGGTTATTACTGGAAGCAACGAAGCTACGGGTTGTGATTCAATCGCAGCCTGAATATCGACTGGAACCCACCCAAATGAAGATCCTGATTTTTGCCGGTAGCACTCGCCGTGATTCGGTCAATCGCAAACTCGCCCAGGCTGCGGCAAACGCGGTCATTGCCGCGGGCGGAGAAGCCACCCTGCTGGAACTGGCCGATTACCCGATGCCGTTGCTCAGCGGCGAGATCGAAGCGGAAAACGGTCCGCCGGAGAACGCATTCAAATTGCAGGACATCATCGCTGCCCACGCTGGCCTGATCATCGCGTCGCCGGAACATAACCACAGCATTTCCGCGCTGTTGAAAAACACGCTGGACTGGATTTCGCGCACGCCACGCGTCAAAGGCGGCAATCCCTTCACCGGCAAAATCGCCGGCATCATGGCCGCTTCACCGGGTGGCTTGGGTGGGCTGCAAGGTCTCGATCATCTCGAACGCGTCCTCACAACCGTTGGTGCGATGGTGCTGCCGAACAAGGTTGCGGTGCCCAACGCGGACCAGGCATTCAACGCCGATGGGCAACTGCTGGATGAAGCCTCGATGCGCCGCGTCAGCGCGCTTGCGGCGGCAGTGGTCGACGTTGCTCGCAAGCTGAACACTTGATGCCGTTGCCCACGATGCGGCTAAGCGACTCGCTCACGGCCTGGCAATCACCGGATTTCACCGATGTTTTCAAGGCCGAAGTGAAACAACTAAACCCCGATCTGCTGCCGTTGCAGCAAGGTCTGGCGCATTCGAGCAGCGCCAATGGCGCGAATCTCGGGGTCACGGTGTTGAATCTGGCTGAAACGCCGGACGCGATTCAGGTCAAAGCCGGCCTGTTTTACAGCGGCATCATTGCCGGCTGCAGTTGCGCCGATGACCCAACCACCCAGCATGAAGTCAACGAATACTGCGAGGTACGCTTCGCCATCAGTAAACACAGCGGCGAAGCGACGGTTACGTTATTGCGGGAATAGTCAGGTGCGTGTGTCAGGTGAGCGTATTAGCCAGGCGTTTGCGCATCAGCCAGCCGTGCATCAGCGGCGTCACGAACAAGGTCAGTGGCGTCGCTACCGCCAGGCCCCAGATGATGCTGGCGGCCAGCGGCCCCCAGAGCAGCGAATCGCCGCCCCAACCAAAAGCGAGTGAAACCAGACCGCCGATTACCGTCAACGTGGTGATGATGATCGGTATCAGACGCCGCCGGCCGGCATAGAACGCCGCTGCCAGCGAGGGCTGGCCGCGGGCCAGCCGGTCTTCGCCAGCCGAAACCAGGACGATCGACGCATTCACCGCAACGCCGGACAGCGCAACGCAGCCATACAACGTGTAGAGGGTGATCGGCTGGCCGCTGATCAACAGGCCCAGCACAACCCCGGCCAGGGCCATCGGCGCGGTAGCCAGAATCACCAGCGGCAGCAACAGACGACCAAATTGCACCGCCAGCAGGGTGTACATCAGGATGAATCCAAGGATCAGGAAGGCGATCAGATCACGCAAACTGGCTTTCACGTCATCCAGTTCGCCGCCTTGTTGCAGGCTGACACCGGCATGACGCGGCGCAATCGCGGCCCAGGCAGCATCCACCGTTTCCACCGCCTGACGGGCGGTGATGCGGTCTTGATCAAAGCCGGCGTGCAAGGTGATGGCACGTTCGCCGTTGACCCGGCGCAACTCGCCCGGGGTCGACTCCATGGTGACGGTGAACAGCTCAGCCGGGTTCACCCTGCGCCCATCCGGCAGCCGCCAGGGCTTCATCAGCCAGCCTTGCACTTCAGCCTGATTCATCACCTGGCCGCGCACCACCACTTCCAGCGATTGCTCGCCATCGTCGATCTTGCCGACCACGACACCTTCGAAATGCAGCCGCACCAACCCCGCCAGCTTGAACGGATCGAGTCCGGCGCGGGCCGCCGCCGGGGCATCGACTTGCAAGGTCAGGCGCGGCTGGCTGAAACCGGCGTCATCGTTCATGTCGCTGAAGCCGGGCTGCTCGGCCAGGGCCAGGCGCAAATCGCGCGCCGCCTCGGCCAGTCGATCGAGCGGGGCGCCGGTCAGACGCAAGGACAGGCTGGACAGCATCGGCAAATCGGCCGACAGCACTTGTACCGAAATGCTCTCCGCCCCCGCCGCTTGCAGCGCTGGCCGCAATGCTGCGACGTAATCATTGACGCTGCGTCCACTCGCCGATTGCGGCGCCAGACTGATCGTGACCTGGCCCATCTGTTCGCCGATGACCAGTTCGCTCGGGGTGAATTGCAGGCCGGCCATCGCCAGCGTGGCATTCAGTTCGCCGGGCCGGGCGATACGCTTCGCCGCCAGCTCCAGCTCGCGTGCGGCGGCCAGCGTGGTTTCCAGATTGCTCGCCGGCGGCATCTGAACATTCACATTGAACACGCGTAGCGGATCCGAGGCGAACCAGCGCGGCTTCACCCACTCCAGCGCCAGGGAAGCGCCGGCAAGCAGAAATACACTGGTGAACAACACAAAAACCGGCACCGGGCGGCGCATGTTCCAGAGCAGGCCTTTGCCGTAATAACGCCGCAAGTGACGCGCGAACGCATCGCGCCAGCCACTGTCGGCGCCGCCGTCGCCCCAGGCCACGGCATGCCGCGGCAGGATCCAGAGCGAGGCCAGCAGGCTGCACAACAAGGTCAGCATCACTGCCAGCGGCGTGACGAACATGAACCGCCCCATCAGCCCGGGCAGGAACAGCAAGGGTGCAAACGCCAGACAGGTGGCGAAGATCGATGCGGTCACCGGTCGTGCCACTTCCTTCAACGCTGCGCTCACCGCCGCCGTGCGCTCCATGCCGGCGGCCAGGCGCAAGCGGATGGCCTCCGCCACCACCACCGCGTCGTCGAGCGGAATACCGAGCACGATGGCAACGCCGAGCAACACCGAAACATTCAGCGTGTGCCCCATCAGATACAGCGCCAGGAACATGCCGGCCAGAGCGAACGGCACGCCGATGCTGGTCAGCAAGGCAAGCCGGTGGCCGAGGAAAAACCAGGTCACCAACAACACCACGCCAAGACCGAACAGCGCATTTGCTTCCATCACGCCGATCGCTTCCCGCGTCGTCGCACTCTGATCATCCAGCAAGGTCAGGATCGGCGCGCCGAATGTCGTGTTGGTTTGCTTCACCATCGCGTGGATGGCTTCGGTCAACTCCAGCGTGTTGACGTTTTCCCGCTTGATCACTGAAAGCAGCACCGCCGGCTTGCCATCCAGGCGGACCAGTTCGCGAGCTGGCGCGATGCCGTTGGCAACACGGGCGACTTCGCCGATTTCGACCATCCGGCCATCGGCGCCGGTGATCGGAATTTCGGCCAGGAAATCCGGATTCGGGTTGAGCCCTTCCACCCGCATCGCGTAACGCCGGCCGCCCATGTCGGCCATACCAGCCGGCAGGCTGCGCGTCTGTTCCGCGACGGTGCGGGTCAGGTCTTCCAGTGAGATCGCGTGCTGTTCCAGCGCGGCGGGATCGAAGGTCACCGCGAGTTCGCGGCTGCGCAAGCCGTAACTCCAGATGCGGCTGACGCCGGGCAATTTTTCCAGCTTTTCGCGTGTCGCCTCGGCGAGTTCGCAAACACGGCCATTCGAGGCGCTGTCGGCAGTCCCGGCGCTGACCACCACCATTGCGGTGGGGAAGAAATTCGACGAGGTCAGCTCGATCACCTGCGGTGGTCGCGCCTCCTTCGGAAAATCCGCCGAAGCCTGGCGAATTTCGCGATCCAGCGCCGCCAGTCGGCGCTCAAAGCGGCTATGGTCGAGATCATGAAAGCGCACCAGCAGTGTCGCAATGTGATCGCGCGAAGTGGCGGCAACAAATCGGACATCGCCAACCCGGCGCGCCGCTGCTTCCAGCGGCAGCGCAATTTCACGTTCCACATCGCGCGCAGTGGCGCCTGGCCAGACCACCGCGACAGCCACCCAGTTGAGTTCCACCTCGGGATACTGCGCCCGCGGCATGGCGTAATAAGCCCAGGCGCCCAACAACAGAACCAGCGCCAGAATCAGGTCAGCGAGACGATGAGAACGAAAAATGGAAGGCATGGATATACTTCGACAATTGGCAATAACCGTGAGATCAATCGAACTGTCTGACCTTCCCCGCAGGTGGGAACAAGGCCGGCTCCTCAGTGCTTGATGACGTTAAATGACGTTGACTGTGAAAACTCTACTCCAAACTCTGTTTTTATCCTGCCTGCTTCTGCAGCCGCTGCATGCAGCGGAAACCCGAATGAATGTGCGTCAGGCAGGAAGTATGCTGATTGTGGAAGGGCAATTGGAAGTCCCGGTCAACCAAACCACGGCCTGGGCAGTTTTAACCGACTACGCACGTTTTCCCGAGTTCGTTCCCGGCCTTAACGGCAGTCGCCTGTTGGAAGAACGCAACACAGTAAAATTGGTTGAGCAACGCGGCACGGTCATCGCGGGACAGTTCCGCATGCCCTTCCAGGGCGTGGTAAAGATTGAAGAACACAAGACTGAAGGACAGCCAGGAAATATTCGAGTGATCTTTATCAGTGGTCCATTGAAGGATGTCCAAGGTGAGTGGAACATAAAGCCCGGCAAACCACTCGACTTGAGCTACCGCATGCAAATGGATATGTTGAAATCCCCATTCCCCCCCCCGCTCGCGGTGACTATCATCGAACAACAAGTGCGTACCTGGGTTGAAGCGTTCGCCCGGGAGATGCAAGTAATGAAAAGGAAGAAGGAATGAAATCCGCTTTATTAGCGGCAATTTTGCTGCTGCTGGGCACGGCTACCGCAGCATCCGGGAATGCCAAAGTCAAAGCCAATACGGGTTTGTCTGGCGTCAAGGTAGAAGCATCACAAGTCCTGCAAACCGATGCCCGCACGCTCTGGGGCACGATTACCGACTACAACCGCCTCGCCACCTTCATCCCGGACATGGTGTCGAGCCGGGTCATCTCGGCGCCTGGCGCACCCAAACGCGTCGAGCAGATTGCCGATGCCGGTCTGTTTGCCTTTGTCATGCCGGATCAAGTCGTGCTGGCCCTGGAGGAATCCCCATACAGCGTGATTCGTTTTCGCGCCATCTCGGGCAAGCTGGTTTCGATGACCGGCGAATGGCGCATCGTCGGCGATAAAGCTCCGGTCACCTTGTTATATCGGGCCCACATTGTGCCAATGAGCCCGATTCCACCATTGGGATCCGGTTACTTTGTCGAGGATGAAGTCCGCTCCCGCTTTGAAGCCGTCGGCCGCGAGGCGGAACGACGCTCGCTCGAGTCAAAAAGGGGGGCCACCTATTCGCCGCCGGCGCTGACTTCGCCCTACCTGTCACCCTATCTGTCGCGCTAAAAGCCGAAGATGACGCCGCGCCAAGAATCCTATCTGCCGTCGTTCAATGCCGCACGGTTGTCGATGCTGTTTGCCTGCGCTTTGCTCTTGCTCGGCTGTGACCAGGTCAAGGAACGCGCCGGCTTTACCGACCCGACCAAAATGGAAGCCGAAGGCAAAGCCATCGGCGGCGCCTGTCGGCATGCCGGACGCGGCCTGGAAGATTGCTATCAGCTTAACAAGCTGGCTTCCAAGTCAGCCGTCTATGCCGGCTGGAAAGAAATGAACGAGTACATGTTGAAGAACAACATGCAAGCTGTGGCCCCTACCATTTCCCCCGAATCCCTGGCACCAAAGAAAAAGCGTATCCCGGCGGAGGAAAACGAGGACGAAGAAAAGTCGGAGAAAAAATCGGAAGTAAAAGCGACGGGTGAGAAGAGTGCGCAGAAGGAAAGCGACAAGGAAGCCGATAAGGAAACTGACAAGGCATCTGAAAAAGCACAATAAATATGAGCACGTCACTCCGCATCGCCAGCTACAACATTCACAAGGGTCTGTCATTCTTCAATCGACGCATCGTGTTGCATGACGTGCGTGACAGCCTGATCGGATTGAACGCCGAAATCGTGTTTCTGCAGGAAGTCCAGGGACACCATGCGCGTGGCGCACACCGATTTGAAACCTGGCCGGCAATGCCGCAGCATGAATTCATTGCCGGCGACCTATGGAACGATTTTGCCTACGGCAAGAACTCGGTCTACGAACATGGCCATCATGGCAACGCCATCCTTTCCCGCTTCCCCATCCTGAGTTGGGAGAACGTCGACATCTCGGCACACGCCTTTGAAAGCCGCGGCCTGCTGCATTGCGAACTGGCGGTACCTAACATGGCTCAACCGCTGCATGCCATCTGCCTGCATCTGGCGCTGAATGAAGCCGGCCGACGCAAGCAGATTCATCAACTCAGCGAACGCATCCGGCGCATGGTGCCGGATGACGCACCGCTGATCATCGCCGGCGACTTCAACGACTGGCGCCAGCGCACCAGTTCCTATCTGGCGGAAGAACTCGGTCTGAAAGAGGTATTTGAATCCCACCACGGTCGGCATGCGCGCAGCTTCCCGGCAGCGCTGCCGTTTCTGTCGCTCGACCGCATTTATGTGCGCGGCTTCAGCATCGCCTCGGCCCAAGTTCTGCATGGTCAACGCTGGCGGCGCTTGTCCGACCACGCCGCGCTGACCGCCCAGTTGCGCCCGCTGGTCTGAAGCGGCCACTGAAGCGGCCACTGAATCTGCAAAATTGCCGGCATGATTAAAGGGGGCAACCGGCTGACCCTGCTGGAAAACGGCGCCGATTATTTCCCTGCCTTGATCGCGGCGCTGGTTTCGGCGCAGCGCGAAATCCATCTCGAAAGCTATATCTTCGCCAACGATGCCGCTGCCGATGCAGTAGCTGAAGCCTTGATGCGCGCCGCCCAACGCGGCGTCGAAACCCGGCTTTTGCTGGATGGTTACGGCTCTCGCGGGTTCGCCCCTGAACGGGTGAACAGGCTGCGCGCCGCCGGCGTCAATGTGTTGTTCTTCCGCCCGGAACGCGGCTTCATGCTGTTGCAGCGCAGGCGTTTGCGGCGCATGCATCGCAAACTGGCGGTGATCGATGCCAGCATCGGATTCGTCGGTGGCATCAACCTGATTGACGACCTGAACGGGCGCAACCTGGCCGCACCGCGCCAGGATTACGCCGTGCGGGTCGAAGGCCCACTGGTGGCCGACATGCACATCGCCGCCTGGCAACTCTGGCAACGTGTGATGTGGAGCCGGCTGGGACTGCAACGCGGCGAGGCGGCCTGGCTGAAGCCCTCAACCCACCCGATCGGCTCACAACGGGCCACCTTTCTCACCCGCAACAGCGTCAGCCAGCGGCGGGCAATCGAAGTGGCTTACTTGCGCGCGATTCGGCGCGCGCGACGCGAAATCCTGATCGGCAATGCCTATTTCCTGCCCGGACTCCGCTTTCGGCATGCGTTGATCGACGCGGCTCGACGCGGCGTGCGGGTCCGCTTGATCGTGCAGGGACGTTCCGATCACCCGCTCTATCAGTTGGCGGCGCGCGCCTTGTATCGGCATTTCCTTGAAAACGGGGTCGAACTGCACGAATACCACGCCAGCGAATGGCACGCCAAGGTGGCGGTGATTGATGACACCTGGGCCACCGTCGGATCGAGCAATATTGACCCGTTCAGCCTGCTGCTTTCACGCGAAGCGAATGTGGTGGTACATGACCGCGTCTTCGCCGGGCAACTGCAAGCCAGCCTGGAAAATGCGCTGGCGCGTGGCGCGCATCAGATCTTCCGGCGCACCTGGCGGCATGTACCGTGGTACGCCCGCTTCGCATCCTGGCTGGCCTATGGCGCGGTTCGGCTACTGATGGGCATTGGCGGCTATACCCAGGTTTATGACGGCATCCCCAAGTCACAACACAAAACACAAGCGACACAAGCAAAAACCGGCGATTGACCTACTCGCCCCAGCGTTTCATCAAATCATGCGCAATGCCAAGCTGGTCAAGAATGCGCGCGACGATGAAATCAATCACCTGCTCGACGTTTTGCGGCCGATGATAGAAACCCGGATTCGCCGGCAAGATGGTGGCGCCCGCCTCGGCCAGTGCCGTCATGTTGCGCAAGTGGATGAGGGAAAAAGGGGTTTCCCGCGCCACCAGTATCAGCGGCCGCTTTTCTTTCAGGATCACGTCGGCGGCGCGCTCGATCAGGTTATCGGCAAGACCATGCGCAATGGCGGCGAGGCTGCCCATGGTGCAGGGGCAAATCACCATTGCGTCAGCCGGATTCGAACCCGATGCAGCCGGGGCAAACCATTCTTCCTTGCCATAGGCTGCCAACTTGCCGCTGTGGCCGCTGAAACGCGTGTTGAACATGGCCACCAGTTCCGCATTGCCGCTGGGCAATTGCAGGTCAAGTTCCTGCTTGGCGACGATCCGCGCCGCCTGCGACAGCAACAGGTCCACCTTGCAGCCCGCGCGCAGCAGACATTCCAGCAGCCGCAAGCCATACGCCATGCCGGATGCGCCGGTGAGGGCAAGGGTGATACGTTTCATGAGGAAGGCTCCGTTGACAGGGATTTTCTGGGTAATTTGCCGAGTAAATAGGCGGTCGCCAGACCGTTGCCGAGACCGGTCAACCAGGCCGCGCTGAGAAACAGCGGCAACAGGCCGAGAATGCTCGCGCCCGGCAACAACCAGACATCGACCAGCCAGAGCTGGGCGCCAATATGCGCGAAAGCAGCCAACAATGACAGGCCGACCGGGCCAAACCAGCGCGTCGGCAGATGTATCGCGGCAGCCAGGACGGCCAGGCTCAGCATACCGCCGGCCAGACTGAGGACGAAAGCCGGCGTCAGGAACTGACCCAGCGCCAGCGCGCCAGCGACAATGCGCAACCCGGCCACCCAGGCGGCGGTGCGCCAGCCATAGCGATAAAGCACCAGCAAGGTGACGATGTTGGCCAAGCCGGGTTTGATACCTGGAATCGGCAATGGAATCGCAGCCTCCGCCAGGGTCAACCCGATCGCGGCGGCAGCCAGGCCGGCAATGCGCCGATCTTCCTGGCTGGGAATGAGCTCAATAGTTGAGGGTGTCATAGCCGGCGGCGGCATTTTCCACGCTGACTCGATTCGGCAAACAGACCGCCGCGCCCCCCGCCGGAATCCAGCCCTGCTGGACACAAAGCTGGCGCGGGCTGGGATCGGCGGCAACCCGCACGCGACCGGCTTGAATTTCAATCCGGCTGATGCCGAGCGGCCCGGCGACTTCGATGACCCGATTCAGGCGCAAGCTGGCGGTCTGAAACACCTGACCATCCTGACGAATCACCACCTGCCCTTCCAGGCTGTCCGCCTGCCGCAGCCAGAGTGCGCCCAGCAAAATCACGCCAGCGCCGGCAATCAGCCAGTCGCCTGGACGCAATGCGGACGGCGCCAATTCAGGTCAATTCCCGATGCCGGATCAGCACCTGTTGCTGCTCGCCGAACAGATCGGCCAGCGTCTCGGCAAAATAGACCGAGCGATGCTGGCCACCGGTACAGCCAAGGCCGACGGTGAAATAGTTGCGGTTGTCCTTGATATAGGCCGGCAACCATTTGGCAACATAGGCATGGATGTCAGCCAGCATCTCCTGCACCATGCTTTGCGATTGCAGATAGGCGATCACCGGGCCATCGCGTCCGGTCAGCGGTTTCAGCGTGACGTCGTAATGCGGATTGGGCAGGCAACGCACATCGAACACCAGGTCGGCATCCATCGGAATGCCATGTTTGAAGCCGAAGGATTCGAACACCAGGGTGAAATTGGCATTGCTCAGCTCGAGGAAATCCTTGATCCAGGCACGCAGTTGGTTGGCGGAAAGATCACTGGTATCCATCAGATGGCTGTTGGCCGAGATGAGCGCCAGCATTTCGCGTTCGGCGCGGATACATTCCTCCAGCGAACGATCGCCGGTGGCCAGGGGGTGCCGGCGGCGGGTTTCGGAAAAGCGCGTCACCAGCGTGGCGTCCTTGGCGGTGAGAAACAACACACGCAGGTCGTAACGTTGCCGCAAGCGATCCAGATCGTTCGGCAAACCCGGAATGCTGGCGCCGCTGCGGGCGTCGATGCTGATTGCCGCATCGGTGACGCCGGACATGCGCAGATAGTCGACGGTCTCCGGCAGCAAAGCGGCGGGCAGGTTATCGACACAATAAAACCCGGTGTCTTCCAGCACCTTCAGGGCGACGCTTTTGCCTGAGCCTGAGAGTCCGCTGATGACGATGATGCGCATGGAGAAACGCTCCCCTCCGAAGTGGTTTACTGCCCGTTGGCCTCGATCGCGGCACGATGCCGTTCGGTGAATTCCTGCACCGAATCGAAGCCACGCAATTTGAGGATATGGTTGCGCACGGCAACTTCGACCAGTACCGCCAGGTTGCGGCCGACGGCGACCGGAATCCGCACTTCCGGAACATCGACACCCAGAATGCTGCGCGTGCTGGCGGCCATATTCAGGCGATCCACTTCTTGCCAGTTCAGGGTCGCTTCATCCGCCAGCGTCAGGTGAATGATCAGCTTCAGATTCTTCTTCTGCTTGACGGCGGTGTCACCGAACAAGCGGCGCACATTGAGCACGCCGAGTCCGCGCACTTCCATGAAATCAAGCAGCAATGAGGGGCAGCGCCCTTCCAGCGTGTCTGGCGAAACGGCAAACACTTCCAGCGCGTCATCGGCGATCAGACGATGGCCGCGCGTAATCAACTCCAGCGCCAGTTCGCTCTTGCCGGCAGAGGGCGCGCCGGTAATCAATACGCCGATGCCGGACACTTCGAGAAAAACCCCGTGCAATACCGTCGATGGCGCCAGCGCCTGCGCCATCAGATGCGACAGTAGCCGCATCAATTGCGGGCCGGCCTCGGGCGAAGAAAACAAGGGCGTGGCGGTTCGCTCGGCATATTCGATCATCGCCTCGGGCACGACTTCGCCATTCGCGACAACCATGGCGGCGATCTCGTTGGAAAACAGGTAGTCGACCGCTTCATCCAACTTGTCCCCCGGCAGCTTGCGCAAATAGTCCATTTCCGCGCAGGCCAGTACCTGGACGCGGTTCGGGTGGATGAAGTTCTGGTGCCCGATCAGTGCCAGACTGGGCTTTTGCACGGTATCGGATGTCAGCAGCTTTTCGCCGCCGGCATGGCCCGCGATCCAGGTCAGCCGCAGACGCTCGCTGAC
>CAZUSF010000018.1:16096-18347 GCA_964623355.1 uncultured Thiobacillus sp.
GCTTTTCGCCGCCGGCATGGCCCGCGATCCAGGTCAGCCGCAGACGCTCGCTGACAGCGCTGAACAACGCCGCCACCGTGATCGGGTGATGCGAAACAAGCTCGTGCGGCCTGTCGCCGTAGGACATCAGGGCGTCCACTCCATAATCAGGCGATGCAGTTCAGCGGCATCGGGCGCGGCACGCAAACGGGCGCGAAAATCCTCGTCGGAAAACATCGCCGCCAGTTCCCCCAGAATCTGCAAATGCAGATCGGTAGCGGCAGCGGGTGCCAACAGGATAAAAACCAGATCCACCGGCTGATTGTCCGGTGCATCGAAATCGGTCGGGGTTTTCAGGCGAATGAAGGCACAGGCGGTTTCCTTCAGATGCTTGATGCGGCCGTGCGGAATGGCGATGCCATAGCCGAGCGCGGTGGAACCCAGCTTCTCGCGAGAAAAGAGACTGTCGAATACCTCAGCGGCCGAGACGCCATCGCTATCCAGAAACATCTGGCCAGCTTGTTCGAACAGGCGTTTCTTGCTGGTGGTTTCAAAGTCCGCCAGGACATTGACGGGCTTCAATAAAGGTGTGATGAGATTCATGGAGGTGTGGCGAATGAGGGCTTGCTGAGTGTGAACGCGCTGCCATGAACCCGCTGTCTGCAAGCAGTCAGTGGTTCAGGCCTGCGCGTTCATGCCTGGCGATTAGTCGACTTCGGCGATTTGGCCTTTAACGCCGCCAGAGGCGCGATTGACATCACCGGACTTTTCCTTGTGCTTGACGACCTGACGGTCGAGTTTGTCGACCAGTGCGTCGATCGACGCATACATATCGGGTTCGATCGCTTCGACGTAGATATCCTTGCCGCGTAAGTGAAGATTCACTTCCGCTTTGTGCTTCAGTTTCTCGACCGTGAGGATGACCGAGACGTCGATCACTTGATCGAAATGACGTTTGATCCGCCCCATTTTCTCTTCGATATAACCGCGAATGGCAGGGGTAATTTCCAGATGATGACCCGTGATGGTGAGGTTCATACAGAACTCCTTCAATAATGCGCAAGTCAGATCGACTTGCGCTGGTTGGCGGGAGGAATATTCAACAACTCCCGATACTTGGCTACGGTGCGTCGGGCAACCACAAAACCTTGTTTGCCCAACAGTTCAGCAATGGTGTTATCGGATATCGGCTTGGTCCGATTCTCGGCTTCAATGAATTGTTTGATCAATGCGCGGATCGCCGTGCTGGAGGTAGCGCCGCCTTCGTCGGTGGCGAGTGAACTGCCGAAAAAGTATTTGAATTCATAAAGTCCGCGCGGGGTCATCATGTATTTCTGGGTAGTGACACGCGAAATCGTGGATTCATGCAACTCCACGGTATCGGCGATTTCCTTGAGTGTCAGCGGCCGCATGGCCACATCCCCGTGCTCGAAAAACATACGCTGGCGATCAACGATGGCTTGGGACACTTTCAGAATAGTCTCAAATCGCTGTTGCACGTTCTTGATCAGCCAACGCGCTTCCTGCAATTGCACGCTGAGCGAACTGCCGCCGTCCTTGTTGCCGCGCAAAATGCCGGCGTACATCTCGTTAATGCGCAGTTTCGGCACCGCCTCGGCATTCAGGCTGACCATCCACATGCCTTTGACCTTTTTCACGAACACATCGGGCGCGACATAGCGCGTATCAAGCGGCGAGTAGGCGCTGCCAGGGCGCGGATTGAGTGACGTGATCAAATGCCGCAGGCAAGTGAATTCGGTATCGGAGAGATCCAGCAGACGCTTGATCTTGCCGTATTCCCGATCCGCCAACAGGCTGAGATGGTCGCGTACCAGGACTTTCGCCTTCTCCAGATTCGGCGTTGTCGACGGCAAGGCTTTCAACTGCAACCACAGGCATTCGCCCAGGTCACGTGCGCCAACCCCGGTCGGGTCAAGACTTTGCAGCAATTTCAAGGCGGTGGAGAGCTCCAGCGGATCCAGTTCCATCTCCTCCGGGAACAAGGTCTCGAGCTCTTCCAGCGTGGTGGAAAGGTAACCATCGTCGTCCAGCGCCTCGATCAGCAACGCGATCAGCTGGCGATCACGCTGACTCAGCGGCGACAGCGCAAGTTGATCGGCAAGATATTGATGCAGGCCGGTATGGCTGGTGTCGGCTTGCTGGAAGCCATGCTCGTCATCGTCATCATTGCTGCCGCTGCCGGAGCCGGACACTGCGCGGTCACCCCAGGCCATTTCTTCATAAATGTCGTCACGTTCCTGGCGCGGCTCTT
>CAZUSF010000019.1:0-18293 GCA_964623355.1 uncultured Thiobacillus sp.
CAATCCGCAAGCATCTGGCCGAGAACAAGTCCAACTTCGACCCGCGCAAGTTCCTGAAAGACGCGACCAAGGCAATGAGCGGTATCTGCCAGGCGCGCTACGAAGCCTTTGGCGCTGCCGGTATGGCGAGCAAGATCACCAAGGTCTACAGCCTGGAAGACATGCAGAAGCGCTACGACAAGGGCGAACTCGATCCGAAGATCAACTGATTCGGCTAGTCATTCTCTTGTGGTCTGAAGCCGGTAGCGGGGATTCTCGCTGCCGGTTTTTCTTTTTACGGTATCTGATGACGGTATCCGCATGAACACCTTATTTGAATCTTCCATCCAATCTCTGCCTTTGTTGCACAAGGGCAAAGTACGCGATATCTATGGCGTCGATGACCAGCGCATGCTGATCGTGACCACGGATCGACTTTCCGCCTTTGATGTCGTGTTGCCGACTCCCATTCCGGGCAAGGGCAGGATACTTACCGCCGTCGCCGATTTCTGGTTTGCCAAACTGGCCCACATCATGCCGAATCAGCTGACCGGCGATGCACCCGAGTCGGTGGTTGCACCCGCCGAGCGGGATCAGGTAACTGGCCGTGCCATCGTGGTCAAGCGGCTCAAGGCCCTGCCGGTGGAAGCCATCGTGCGCGGTTATCTGGTCGGTTCAGGCTGGGCTGAGTACAAACAAAATGGAAAGGTCTGCGGCATTCCATTGCCGGACCGCATGCAACTGGCCGATCGTCTGCCGCAACCGTTGTTCACGCCGTCGACCAAGGCGGCGATTGGCGAGCACGATGAGAATATCGACTTCGAGCGTTGCCAGGCCTTGCTTGGCAAAGATATTGCCGCTCAGGTGCGTGACGCGTCGATCGCTTTGTACACGGCGGCGGCGGAATTCGCGCTGACCCGCGGCATCATCATTGCCGATACCAAATTTGAATTCGGCCTGGATGCGAACGGCACGCTGACGTTGATCGATGAAGTGCTGACGCCGGATTCATCCCGCTTCTGGCCGCTGGATCAGTACCGCGTCGGCGAAAATCCCCCCAGTTACGACAAGCAGTATGTTCGAGATTGGCTGACCGCCTCGGGCTGGAACAAACAGGCGCCAGGGCCTGAATTGCCGCCGGAAATCGTGGCGCGTACCGCCGAGAAATATCACGAAGCGTTGCGACTGCTGACTGCCTGAAACGTTGGTGTGGAACTGGTTTTGGCAACCGCCAGCTCACTTCATGCCGAAGCGGTTCATCAGGTCGTACAACGTCGGGCGTGAAACGCCGAGCAGCTCGGAAGCCTGGGCGACGCTGCCGTTACACCGCGCCAGCGCCTTGATCACCGCATTGCGTTCGGCTTCATCACGCACCTGACGCAAGTTGAGTGGCTCGTTTTCGCTGTTTTCTTGCTGAGCAAGGCCAAGGTCGGCCAAAGTGACCTTGGGACCATCCGACATGATCACGGCGCGTTTGATGGTGTTTTCCATCTCGCGCACGTTGCCGGGCCAGCGGTGCGCTTCAATGGCTTGCAGGGCTTCCGGCGAGAAACCACGCAGACTTCGGCCCTGGGTTTGCACCATGCGCTCGAGAAAAGCATGCGCCAGCAACGAACTGTCGCCCTGACGGTCACGCAGCGGCGGTATGTGCACCGAAATCTCGGACAGGCGATAGAACAAATCCTCACGGAACTGGCCGCTCTTGATCTGTTCTGCCAGGTTCTGATGGGTTGCCGCCACGACACGCACATCGACCGGAATTTCACCCCGCCCGCCGAGGCGTTCAATGACCCGCTCTTGCAGAAAACGGAGCAGTTTGGCCTGCAAAGACATCGGCAGATCGCCGATTTCATCGAGGAACAAGGTGCCGCGATGGGCGTATTCGATCTTGCCGACGGTTTGCTTGGAAGCGCCGGTAAAGGCGCCTTTTTCATAACCAAAAAGCTCTGATTCGAGCAAATTGTCTGGAATGGCAGCACAGTTGATGGCGACGAAGCGTTCCTTGATGCGCGGCGAGAGCTCATGCAGGCCACGCGCCAGCACCTCCTTGCCGGTACCGGATTCGCCCAGCAGCAAAACCGATGCATCGCTTGGCGCAACCTTCTCAATCGTACGGCATACCTTGAGCATGTCCGGGTCGTTGGTTATCAACCCCTGCAAGGGTTCGGAACGCGTGCGCTGAACAAGAGCGCGATTTTCCTGCTCCAGTTCATAGACGCGGAAGGCGCGTTCAATGATCAGTTTGAGGATCTGCTCCTCAAACGGCTTGTGATAGAAATCAAAAGCACCCAGGCTGATCGCCTGGATGGCATTGGTCCGATCCTGATTGCCGGTGACGACGATGATTTTTGAACTTGGGCAGAGTTGCAGGATTTGTTGCAGTGTCGCCAGGCCTTCGGTCGCGCCATCCGGGTCGGGCGGCAAGCCGAGATCGAGCAGAACGACCGCCGGCTCGAAGCGGCGCAATTGCGTTAATGCCGATTCACGATCTCCGGCGGGGAGAACTTCGTAGTCGTCGAGGCTCCATTTGATTTGCTTCTGAAGACCGACATCGTCCTCAACCAGCAGAATCTTCGGGGCTTTATCGCTTGATTTATCACTCATGGCTTGGTTTCAGTGATTAGCGGCAAACGCACGTTGAACCGGGTTCCACGGCCGGGTGTGCTGGTGACCTGAATGGCGCCATTCAGCTCTTGCACATATTCCTTGCATTCATAGGCCCCGATACCCATTCCCGTACCTTTCGTGGATGCAAAAGGGCGAAACAGACGCTCCCTGATGAAAGTGGCGTCCATCCCGGATCCGGTATCGGTAACGGTCAAAACAGCCCAATCATCTTCACGGTCGAGTGTAACACCCACTTTTCCGGTGTAAGGAGTCGCTTCGATCGCATTCTGGACCAGGTGGCCGATGACTCGGACCAGCTTTTCGTGCTCGGCTTTGACGCGCATGCCGGTAGCGTTGATTTGCAGACTGGGCTGCAGGCTGTAAGCGCGTTTCGATTGCATGACTTCATCCAGAATGGCGCTTAAATCAACCGTGCTCTTGTCGCTGCCTTCCGGCTCATCGGTGAGTTTCAGCAGCATCCGGTTCATCCGCGCGACAGAGCTTTCAATAGTCGCCAGCATGTCCTCCTGAAATGCCGGTTTGTGCTTGTGCTTCTCCGCGTTGGCCAGCAACAGTGAAAGTTGTGCGACCAGGTTCTTGATGTCATGCACGACAAAAGCCGCCGCGCGATTGAAGGATTCGAACTGCCGTGCCACGGTCAGCGCTTCCGCTGCCTGCGCTTGCGCCAGGTGGGCGGCTGCCTGGCGGGCGGCCGTCTTCAGCAGGTCATTGATTTCCCAATCCATGCCCGGCGGCGTGATCGATTTGGCGAGGACGACAAAGCCGGACAGGTTGTCATGCCAGAGCAGGGGAATCACCAGCCAGGCTTTGTCGCACGCCAGCAGCCAGGCGGGGAAATGGGTTTCCTCGAGCAGATCGGGCTGATCCCGGCAATCCTTCAGATCCAACACCCATTGACGCGATTCAAGAAATGCCGGAAACGCATGGCCGGCATCCAACTGCCCATCAAGTTCAGCAAAGTTCCAGTGCGCGACACGCCGATAGGCGGAATGCCCAGCGCCGGCATCCTGTTTCAACCACAGCGCGGCGGCTGGACTATCAACCAGACGGGCCATGGCTTGCAGGCTGCGATCGTAAACCTGAGCCCCGGGTTCGCCCTCGGTCAACATGGAGGTGAAGCGCAGCCATTCCTCCCGGTAGTCGTAGCGATAACGGAAAAAATGCTTGGCCAGCAATACCCGCAGTTTGGCCCGCACGGAACTGGAAAATACCGCCAGCAATAGCACCAGCACGGCGCCAAACAGGAAAACGGTTTGCAGCACCGCGCCCCATTCGCCGCCGGCGAAACGAATGTAATAGCCAGCCGCGGCCATCAGCATGAGATAGAGGCCGGAACCCATCAGCGCGGCGCTGTGGAACGCCATGCGATGCGAAATGGCCAGTTTCACGTCGGTCGTGACGACGCGTCGTCTGAGTGAAATCCATAACAACGGCACCAGCAAGGCATTCACCGCGCCACGGGCAATCCAGCCATCCTGTGAGATGGCGGTGAACAGCATCGCTTCCGAGAAAAGATAAAAGTCGAAGACGAAGATGCCGCCCAACGCCAGGCAAAGATGCTTGATGCCCCAGCGTTCCTGGGCGCTCGAATTGCGATAGAACTGCTCAACCAGCACCATCCCGGCGACGGCAAACAACGCGGGATAAACCGCGCCGACCCAGTAACTCAGCTTGGTATCGGGGAAAACCAGCATGAAGGCGTGACTCGCCACTGCCAGGACCGCCAGACCACCAAGCCCGTTGCCAAGAAAGGCCAGCGTGTCGGTGGTCTCGGTTTTGGCGCGCAGCGCACGCAGGTTGCGCCAGAGAAACCAGACCCAGACCAGATTGCGGCCAAGTTCCGCCAAAGCGGCAAATTCCTGTCCAACGCGGAGTAGGGCGTGCAGGGAAAGAATACTTGCCCAGAGGAAGCTGGCGGCGGCAGGTACCGCCAAGCCGGGCACACCGGGCGGGCCATCGCGGCCACGAGAGGTCAATGCCAGAAATGCAAAAGCCGCAGCCGCCAAGCCATAACTGATCGCAGCGATGCTGGCGGAGGAATCGAGCGTCATTGCATTCAGCGAAACCAGCTCAGTCCAGCGCGGCTGCCAGGGTGCAGGCGCGGTTAAACCGCATTAACGGACACCCTTGCCCAGCACCACGACCTGGGTCGTTTGCAGCAGCACCATCAAGTCAAGGAACAGGCTGTGGTTTTTCACGTAATACAGGTCGTACTGCAGTTTGTTCATCGCATCCTCGACGCTGGCGCCGTAGGGAAATTTGACCTGCGCCCAGCCAGTGATGCCGGGTTTTACGCTATGCCGTGCATGGTAATAGGGGATTTGCGCAGCCAATTCGTTGACGAAATACGGTCGTTCCGGCCGCGGTCCGACAAAGCTCATGTGGCCGAGGAAGACATTCAGAATCTGCGGCAGCTCGTCGATACGTGTGCGCCGGATGAAGCGTCCCACCCGCGTCGTGCGGTCATCCTTTTGCCGTGCCCATACAGGTAAACCGTCCTTTTCCGCATTGGTAAACATGCTGCGGAATTTGTAGATGGTAAACGGATGGCCGAACTGGCCGATGCGCTCCTGGGTATAGAACACTGGCCCACGGCTCTCCATTCGGATGGACAAGCCGGCGAGCAGCATGATCGGAAAGGCAAACAGCAAAAAAGAGCCGCTGATCAGCAAGTCGAATAGGCGTTTGACCACGTCACGCGCCGAGCCTTGCGAGAAGCCCTCGGAAAAAATCATCCAGCTGGCATTGATCGCTTCAAGCGGCAGAATGCCGGTCTGACGCTCAAAGAAACCCGGTAAATCAAGAATATGCAAGCCTCGTAGTTTGCATTCGAGCAGATCCGTCATCGGCAATCCGCCGCCACGCCGTTCCCTTACGGCCACCACGATTTCGCTGGCGCCCAGGCGGGTCGCGGTTTCGAACAGTGAACCATGTTCTTCATCGAGCACCCGCTCGCGCGGTACATAGTGATGCGAGGTGCCAAGCGGCATATAGCCGACGATGTACAAACCCTGCGCCTCTCCGGTGGAAGCCATTTCCTCGATTTTGGCAGCCCGGCTACCGGTGCCGAGGACCAGGATGCGCTTCTTGAAAAGATCGGTTTTGTCCCATTCCATGAACAGTAGACGGATCAGCACGGAAGCGAGGCCGGCGACCAGAATGCCAATCAGATACTCCAGGCCGACAGGGAACACCTGCGGTAAAAACTGTCCACCCAACGCAAGAATGCCTGCCGAGACGAAAAAACTGCCGCCGACTCTGATCAGCAAGCTCATCAAGCCTTTGGTCCATTCCCAGTCGTAGAGGCCGAAGGTTGAATTGAGCAAGGTCAGAATCGCCGCGAACATCCAAGGTTTGTAATCGGTACCATGGCCGCTGCTGAGAAGCAGCCCAGCACCATAGCGTTCCGCCACGAATCCGCTGATGTAGGCAAAAACGAGAAACTCAACGACGGTGAGCAACAACATGCTCATCGGGATGTAGTGGCGAAAGAATCGGATCATGGTTGCACTGATTCGAACGGAGGAGAGATTGAAATCAATTTGACCATAGGTAATCAATGTTGCGGCGTTAAGCCGGTTGGCGGCGCCGCAACCGAGGGTTCAAGCTGCATCAGTTTTTCAAGTTGATGCCGGCTCAAGCGAGTGCGAGCAGTGGCGGCAGCGTGAAAACTCTCCCCCGGGTTGATTCTGACCAGTACATCCGTTGGTTCCGAATAGATCAGGTACGCCATGCGTCCGCCCTTGTCCTGGATCTTGAATTCGATGTTGTGATTGACCAGGAACTGATCGAAGTCCTTGCTCGAATCGGCGTCAATATCGAGTTCGATAAGACTATGCTCAGAAACCGCGCCAGAAGCGACCATGCCGGTCAAAAAGGGGGAAAAAGACTCGAATACGCGCATCACCGCAAGCGCTTGCTGACGCAGTGCAAGCAACAACGCCGCCTGCTCTTCCGGCTCGAACAGCGATTGACGATAGATCAGCGCGGCGTCGACTTCCTCATTGCTCGGCAGACTATGTCCCTCGGGCAGGCCCAGGCTACGCGCAGCTTTGCGTTTTGCCAGCGCGTAGTCATGAATGCCATGTTCGGCAATCAAGCGCGCCGCCATGTCAGCAATGCGTGCCCGGTTATGTGAAAGATGGGCATCTCGCACTGCGGGCTCAATTTAACAGGGGGAAAAGTGGCGCCGCTGGCGGCAGTTCTTGCGATGGCGCGTCAGGTTCCGCGATCTGTTCGGCTTGATAGCCGGGCGCGAATTCCTGGTAGAAATATTCGTTGACGCCTTTACCCGGTTCGACCGACATGCCGCTAACCGGGTCGATCTCGACCGCGACAACACCGGCGGGCATGGCAAAAGACGACACTGGCGTGTCACGCAGGGCTTCTTCCATGTAGCGAACCCAGATCGGCAGCGCGGTTCCCCCTCCGGTCTCTCCCGAGCCCAGCGGACGTGGTTTGTCATATCCCATCCAGGCTACCGCAACCCGTGTCGGCTGAAAGCCGGCGAACCAGGCGTCGTGGTGATCGTTGGTGGTGCCGGTTTTGCCGGCGAGATCAGGCCGCCCAAGTTTCAGCGCGGCGGTTGCGGTACCGCGCCGAATGACATCCTGCATCAGGCTGGTGGTGATGAATGCATTGCGAGGATCGATCGCCTGATAGGACGGCGGCGCGGTGAAACTCTCAAGAACGCGGCCATCCTTGTCGGTGACCCGCAACAGATGCCATGGGGTTATCGACTTGCCACCATTCGCAAACACCGCATAGCCCGACGCAAGAGACAGCGGCGTCACTTCTCCCGCGCCCAGCGCCATCGTCATGTAAGGCGGAATGCGCCGCATGTCGAAACCGAATTTGGCGATATGTTCCTGGGTGAATTGGGTACCAGCGCTTTCCAGAACCCGGATGGAGACCAGGTTTTTCGATTTCGCCAAGGCGTTGCGCAGCGTCAGCGGTCCTTCCATTGTTCCGTCATAGTTTTTCGGTTCCCAACTCACGCCCCCCGTCTCGGCCGGGTCAACTGTAATGGGGGCATCGTCGAACACAGTCGCGGGCGTAATGCCACGCTCCAAAGCGGCCGAATATACGAAAGGCTTGAAGCTGGAGCCGGCCTGGCGCGTGGCCTGGGTGACACGGTTGAACTGATTGCGCGCGAAATCAAACCCGCCCACCATGGCAAGAACCGCACCATTTGCCGGATTAAGCGCGATGAATGCGACCTCGACTTGCGGCAGATAACTTAGCTGCCAGGCCGCATCCGGCTTAACCCGCGCCACACGCACGATGCTGCCTCGCGTCAAGCGTTTCTTTTGGGCCATTTTTTCAGACAAAAAACGTTGCGCGAATTTGATTTCGCTGTTGCCCAAATCGACATCATCGCCATTGCGCAGGCGGAGTTTGATGCGTGATTTATTGATGCCAAGGACGATCGCGGGGAGCATGCCATTGGATTCTTCAAGACCAAGCAGCGTCTCGTCGATGGCCTTTTCGGCTTCCTGTTCATCGGCGGGCAGGTCGACCTTGCCTTCCGGGCCCGCATAGCCGCGTCTGCGATGAAACTCAAGAATGCCCTGACGCACCCCATTCAGCGCCGCTTTCTGGTCGGCCAAGCGCAGCGTCGTGAACACTTTCATGCCGCTGACATAAATATCCGCGCCATATTTTTCGAACATACGCTGCCGAACCAGTTCCGCCAGATGATGCGCGCCGACGTCAAAACTCTGCGGCGAGTACTTGATCTGCAAGCGCTGTGACTTGGCCTGCTGGTAGGTTGCGTCGGAAATGTAACCCAGCGTCTTCATGCGCCCGAGCACATAAAGCTGCCGGGTTTTGGCGCGGGTTGGATTGACCACTGGGTTGAAAGCGGAGGGGGCTTTGGGCAAGCCGGCCAACATCGCGGCTTCGGCGACATTGATCTTGGCTAATGGCTTGCCGAAGTAGATTTGTGCGGCGGCGGCAAAACCATAAGCGCGCTGGCCCAGAAAAATATGGTTGATATACAGCTCAAGAATTTCTTCTTTCGATAAGGCATGCTCAATCTTGATCGCAAGGAGCGCTTCGTTCATCTTGCGAGTAAAGGTTCTCTCCGAGCTCAGGAAGAAATTTCGCGCCACCTGCATGGTGATCGTCGATGCGCCCTCTTTTACGCCGCGTGACATCAAATTTGACATCGCCGCACGCAGAACCCCCAGGGTATCGACGCCACCATGGCTGTAAAAACGTTCGTCTTCTGCCGCCAGGATCGCCTGCGGCAATGCTTTTGGTGCGTCTTTCAACCTGACGACCGCACGCCGTTCCTCGCCAAACTCACCAATCAGCGCGCCATCCTCGGTGTAAATTCGCAAGGGTTGCTTGGGCTGATAGTCTTTTAGCGCATCCAAACTGGGTAAATTTGGATAAATAATTGCAGAAGCTAAAGCTATTATTGCAACTGCCGATATCACGATGCCAAGGGCAGAAGCTAGCAGGATGTACCACCAACGGGTCATTTCAGGCTCGCGGGGAAACCGGATGAATGGGGCAAAGCCAAGGGTAAGATCAAGTGCAAGGCCAAGGCAAGCTGAAGAGGAAAACGAAAAACCTTGTAAACATTAACGAGTTGTTGCTAGGATTTAACGTAGATTATTAAATAAGCGCCTGAAGTCGGTGTCTGTGAAGGGGAATTTGTTTGAAACTTGCTTTTTTGGGCCCAGGTTCTCGCCCTCTAATCGGCGTCGATGTTAGCTCATCAGCGGTGAAAATGCTTGAGCTGGCGGATGGCGGCAAAGGCATGCACCGCGTTGAGCGCTATGCCATTTCGCCCCTGCCCAGAGACGCCGTGCAGGATGGTGCGATTGCCAAGATTGAAGTCGTTGAAGCCGCCATGCGCGAAGCCTGGAAGGCGCTTGATACGCGAACTCGCGATGTGGTGATGGCGCTGCCAGCTTCTTCGGTGATTACCAAAAAGATCATGTTGCCGAGTGGCGCAACCGAAGCTGAAATTGATACCCAGGTGACGGCGGAAGCGAATCAGGTGGCTTCATTCCCACTTGGGGAAATCAGCCTCGATTACCAGATCCTCGGCCCAAGCGTAAAGAATCCGAATGAAAACGACGCACTCCTGGTTCTGGCTCGGCGGGAACGTGTTGAGGAACGGGTCGCGCTTGCCGAGGCGGTCGGGCTCAAGGTGGTCATCATGGACGTTGATGCTTTTGCAACCTTGACCGCCTATGAACAGATGGCGTTTCAGTTGCCAGAAAACGGCAAAGGTCAAACCATCGCGGTCATCGACATCGGCGCTCACACCACGCACGTCAATATTCTTCACGACAACCAAACTGTCTATCAGCGAGAACATGCGCTTGGCGGCAGTGCGTTGACTAATGAAATCAGCCGCCGTTTCGATCTTCCTTCTGAAGAAGCGGAAGACGCAAAACGCAAAGGGTTGCTGCCCGATAGCTACGAATCGGAAGTGTTGCAGCCATTCCTCGACTCCGTGGCACAGGAAATTGGGCGCGCATTGCAACTGTTCTACTCCGCCACCTCTTATCAAAGCGTGGATCACATCTTGTTGGCTGGCGGCTGTGCTGCGATCCCCGGGCTTGATGACGTTGTGCATAGTCGGATGCAGACCAGCACGCTGATTGCCAATCCCTTCGCCAAGATGGCCGTTTCGAATCACGTCAAGCCACGTCAGTTGGCTACCGAAGCGCCCGCCCTGTTTGTGGCTTGTGGCCTCGCTTTGCGAAGGTTTGATCCAGCATGACCCCGATCCGCATCAACCTCCTCCCGCATCGCCAGCTGCGCAAAGCTCGGCAGCAGCGCTGGTTCGCAATTCTCGCCGCCATCGTGGTCGGGCTAGGTCTGGCCGTAGTTGCGGCCGGACAGGCTTATCTGGTGAATGCAAAAGCCACCCAGGATGCGCGCAACGCATTCCTGAAGGATGAAATGGTCAAGCTGGACAAGCAGATTGCCGAGATTGCCGAACTGAAGGAAAAGACCAACGACTTGCTGGAGCGCAAGAAAGTCGTTGAGACCCTGCAAAACAACCGCGGTGAAGCGGTTGTCATGTTTGACGAACTGATGCGTCGACTGCCCGAGGGGCTTTACCTCAAGAGTGTCAAACAGTCTGGCGATCTGCTTTCATTGGCCGGCTATGCTCAATCCAGCGCACGCGTTTCAACCTTCATGCGGTCGCTTGAAGCAGCAGATTTGTTTGATGAGCCGGTTCTGATTGAAGTCAAGTCAGCCATGGTTGGCCCGGTGCGCAGTTCTGAATTTTCCCTCAACGTCAAAATCGCTCGCCAGACCCCGGAAGCGAAGCAGAAGGGGGGTAATCCATGAACATGTCTGAACTCAACAATCTGGATTTAAAAGACATCACGAATGCTCCCGCGCCGGTTCGCGCCGTGGTCTTGGCTGTATTGTTCTTCGTCATCCTGGCAGGCGGGTGGTATCTGGTCTGGTCTGACGCCAAACAAAGTCTGGATGCCGCGCGTGCCGAAGAGCAATCACTGCGCACCAGTTTCACCGCCAAGAAAGGCCAGGTATTTCATTACGAAGCCTATAAACGCCGCTTGGCCGAGGTGGAACAATCGCTTGCCGCGATGCTGCGCCAATTGCCGGATCGCTCGCAAATGGATGCGCTGCTGGCCGATATCAACCAGGTGGGTGTCGGTCGTGGACTCGATTTCAACTTGTTTCGACCCGGTGCCGAGACCCTGGCTGATTTCTACGCCACCTTGCCAGTGGCAATCAAAGTCAGTGGCAGTTATCACGATATTGGCGGCTTCGTGAGCGATCTTGCCCAAATGCCACGTATCGTCACCTTGCATGATGTCGCGCTAGCGCCGGAAAAAGAAGGTCTCTTGAGCATGGATGCGAGAGTGCAGACTTATCGATATCTGGACGAAAACGAGCTGGCCGCAGTGCGCAGACAAAAACAGGCTGGAGAGAAGAAATGACCCGGTCTCGTTTCATTACCACTCGTTCAGTCTTGCCTCCGTTGCTGGCATCCCTGGTTTTGTTAACGGGCTGCAGCCAGGACCAGTATTCAGATCTGCGTGAATTCATGGCCAATACCGGTTCAACCGCTCAGCCGGCGTTGGAACCCTTGCCTGAAGTCAAACCGCAGACAACCTTTACCTACGAGCCGGGTGATAGTCCTGACCCATTTCAGCCGCGCAGTCTGAAGCAGGCGAAAGGGGGGGGCGCATTTCAGCCTGACCTCAACCGCCCGAAGGGGCCATTGGAACAATTTCCGCTCGACGGCTTGCGCATGGTTGGCACCATCAGCAAAGACAGCCAAAAGTTTGCGCTGGTACGAACCCCGGTAAACACCCTTTTTCGAGTCAAGAAGGGCGATTACATGGGACTCAATTTTGGCCTGGTCATCGGCATTTCCGATGTCAGCATCGAACTCAGGGAAACCGTCCAGGATGGCGTGGGCGACTGGACTGAAACGAAGGCCACGCTGGACCTTCAGGAGTAGACGTTATGAAATCAAATCAATCGAAGATGCCACTCTGGATCAGTCTTGCCGCAGGTCTCGCGCTTTTGGCCGCCTGGCCTGGCTATGCAGCCAATGTGCTGAACCGGGTTTCCGTTGCGGAAGGGCCGAATGCAAGCCAGATCATCAAGATCATCATGAAAGATCCGGTCGAAATCATGCCGGTTTCATTCACGACCAGCAATCCACACCGATTGGTCGTCGATTTCGCAGACACCACAAACAGCATCGGACGCGTGGTGGAATCGTTGAACAGCGCCACGATCAAGAATTACCAGGTGGTTCAGGCGGGCGATCGGACTCGCGTCGTGTTCAACCTGAACGTGCCGGCCAGCCATGAATTGCGCAAGGATCGCAACATGATTCTGGTCGTATTGCAGGGCGCAACCCTGAAGGCAGAAGCCGGTATGCCGGCTAGCGCGCCTGCGAAGTTTGTGGCAGCAAGTAGCCAACGTGAATACGGAATTCGCGATGTCGATTTTCGACGTGGCAAGAACAACGAAGGGCGCATCACGATCAGCCTGAACGACCCCGGTGTCGGCATCGACATTCAGCAAAAAGGTCGCGCCATCCAGGTTGATTTTCTCAACACATCGCTGCCAGCCGCCCTCCAGCGTCGGCTGGATGTCGCCGATTTCGCTACACCAGCGCAATTGATCGAAACCTTCGAGCAGGGCAAGAATGTCCGCATGCTGGTTACGCCCAAGGGCAAATGGGATTACTCGGCGCACCAAACCGGCAACCAGTTCGTCATGGATATCCGTTCGCTTGAAGACCCAAGCCTGGCCAAGAGCGACAAGCCGATCTATAGCGGCGAAAAGCTCACGCTGAATTTCCAGAATGTTGAAGTACGGGCAGTGTTGCAAGTCATCGCCGACTTCACCGGCTTGAACATCATCGCCAGTGATACCGTCTCCGGCAATGTCACACTGCGTCTGAAAGATGTTCCCTGGGATCAGGCACTGGACATCATCATGCGCGCCAAGGGACTCGACAAACGGGCCAGCGGCAGTGTGATCTGGATCGCCCCGCGCGACGAACTCGCGGCCAAGGAAAAGCAGGAACTGGAAGCCAAGAAATCGATGGCGGATCTGGAATCGCTGACCACGCGGAGCTATCGACTCAACTATCTGCGCGCTGATGAGGCTTTGGCGGTCATTTCTGGAGAATCCAGGTCACTTGCTGGAGGCAAGGAAGCCGCTACGTGTTCACCGAGTTCGACGGGGATTCAGGCAGATGTCGTTTCAGGCGGATCGTCGAGCGGTAGTAATTCTTCAGGCCAAGCTGGCAATTCAGCAAATTCAAATAACAATGTAAATCGTGTGTTATCCAACCGTGGTGGTGCTTCACATGACTTGACTACCAATACACTGGTAGTCACCGATACGCTGGAGCGCCATGACGCCATTGAAGAAGTGCTGAAGGGTGTCGATGTGCCCTCAAAACAAGTCATGATCGAAGCGCGAATCGTGGTTGCGGACGATACTTTCAGCCGTGATCTAGGCGCCAAGCTCGGATTCCAGGCTAAAGGTACGAGTGGAAATACCCGATTTGGTTTGGGCACTTACGATTCTTCCGCGTCGGCAGCAAATGCGGTCACTACATCTGCAGCGCCTGACTTAAACGTGAATCTTGGCGCGGCTAACGCTCCGAGCCTCGGCTTCACCATCTTCAATGCTTCAACAGCGGCCATTCTTAGTCTGGAGTTGCAGGCACTGGAAGTGGACAACCGCGGCAAGATTGTTTCCAACCCACGCGTGGTCACTACAAATTTACGCCCAGCCGTAATTCTTCAGGGTGAACAGATTCCTGTCGTGACTCCGGGTTCAGCCAACTCTGCAGCGACAACAACTTTCAAGGATGCGTTGCTCTGCCTTCTGGTGAATCCGCAAGTGCTCAACAATGACTCGATCATTCTCAATGTCGAAGTTACCAAAGATGCCCGTGGCGCACAGGTGGGCGATAACGTAGCCATCAATGCCAAGCGAATCAAAACTCAGGTGCGGGTAAATAATGGAGAAACTGCTGTTCTTGGCGGCATATTCGAACAAACTTTGCGTAATGACACCGACAAAGTCCCATTCCTTGGCGACTTGCCTATCCTGGGTCACTTGTTCAAAAGCAACACTAAATCAGACGTCAAATCCGAAATGCTGATTTTCCTCACTCCGCGAATTCTGCAAGATGACTTGCTGTCTCCACGCTAACGCCAGATCTTTAGACCTCAATTTCCTTCTTTTAGAAATGCAGTTTCATAACTAAAAAAATGGCTGTTTCTGATTAAGTCAAATGGGGCCGGGCATCGATTTCATCTTGATGTTCTGCTCCGTTTCACTTGTTGTATGCCTGCTTTATTCGGACTTGCTGAGATGTGGGTTGAGTTCGATCTAAACAACATGGTTCACCAACGTTTATCAATGTGGGTTTGACCGATTCAGTGCCCATTTCCTGAAACACTAACCCGGCTTTCCCTTGTTTCTTTTGCACATATGCGGGTGTAGGTCATGCCGGTATTCACTCAGCAAGCAAAATAGCCAGGCTGCTACCGGCATGCTTTAGTCAATCTGATGGTGGAATTGACTTGCATATGTCCTGCTTTGAAATGCTCGCCTCTTAATGAACTCCGGGTGTATGGCTAAGCAAATTCAGGCCTTTGCCGGCATCATGCAGAACAGATCACCTTTTGCCGCTTCGCCCAGGCGTTCGTAGATGGCCGCGATGGCCTGATCTTCGGTGGCGAAGATGTTGTCCTGGCTGATCAGGTCAAACAGTCCGGTGGCACGCATGACGTCGAGAATCTGTTTCTTCAGGCCGGAGAAAACGATTTCGATGCCGCCTTCGCGCAGGCGTTCGACCAGGTGATGCACCACTTCTTCGCCGGATGCGTCGAGCTGGTTGATCGCGTCGCCGACCACCAGCAGATACTTGGCGTTGGGCTTGGCGGCGACCAGTTCCAGCACGTTGTCCTCGAAGTGTGAAACATTGGCGAAGTACAACGAGCCGTCGAAGCGCATCGCGATGATGTGCGGACTGGTCGGCAGGTCCGGGTTGACCTTGATGTCGCGCAGGGTGCCATCCTTGAAACGGCCCAGTTGCGCCACGCGTGGCTTCATCGTGCGGTAGAGAAAAAGGACGATCGCCAGGCCGGCGCCGATCAGGATGCCCTTGTCCAGATGCGGTGCGGCGATCAGTGTGATGACGAAGGTGGTCAGTGCGACGATGCCGTCGAACTTGCTGGCCTGCCAGGTGTGTTTCAGCGCTTTCGGCGTGATCAGGCTGGTCACCGCCAGCAGGATGATCACCGCTAGTGTGGCCTTGGGCAGCGTGTAAAGGAAATCGGTCAGGAACAGCAGGGTCACCGCGACGAACAGGCCGTTGAACACCATGGCGAAACCCGTTTTGGCGCCGGCTTGCAGGTTGATCGCCGAGCCGGTGAACGAACCGCATGCCGGATATGCCTGGAAGAAACTGCCGCCGATGTTGGCCAGGCCCTGGCCGATCAGTTCCTGGTTGGGGTCAAGGCGTTGCTTGGTTTGGGCGGCGAGCGCTTTCGCCATCGAGATCGATTCCATGAAGGCGACCAGGGCGATGATGAATGCGGCTGACAGCAGCGAAAGGATGGCGTCGAGCGATAACGGCGGCAGGCGGAAGCTGGGCAGGCCGGATGGAATCGTGCCGACGACATCGCCGCCGCCAACCAGCCTGACTTCGCCTTTTTCGATTTTCTTGATATGCCAATTGCGGCCATCGGTCTCGACGCCGGCAGGAATCCGTTCAGCGATATACAAGGTGGCGGTGGCGTTTTCATCCGCCTTGGCGCGCACGAACCGGAGCTTGCGGATATCGTGCATGCGTTCCTTGTTTTTAGCCGTCAGGGCGGCGATATCCAGTTTCACCAATTCGATTCTGTAATCCAGATCGGCGGCAGCGCGGGCATCATGCGCTTTCATTGCCTGGCGACTCTGGCTGGAAAGGGCGGTGACCTGCGCGCTCTTGTCCAGAATCTGTTGGTCGGCGCTGGCATAGGCGCTGACGATGGCTTTCGCGGTGGGATCGGCGATGTGGTCGGGCGTGCCTTTGGTCTTGTGCTCAAAGTTGACCAACGCGCTGACGATGATGGTGACCACCACGGCGATCAGCACGGAAAGCTTGGACAGGGCGGGGACTTTCTTCAGTCCCAGCATCAGTGCCAGGGCAAAGGCGGACATTGCCAATGTGGGTAGATGCGTTTGCGGCAGGTAGCCGAACATCTCCCAGATGTCATACAGGAAGGAATCGCTGCGTCCCTTCGGAATGCCCAGCAACATGTCGAGTTGCGACAGGAAGATGATCACCGCCGCCGCATTCATGAAACCAAGGATGACCGGATGCGAGACGAAATTCACAATGGTGCCGAGTTTTACCGCGCCGAGCGTGAACTGGATGATGCCGACCATCAGCGAGAGAAGCAGGGCGAGAGCGATGAACTCTTCCGAGAACGGCATCGCCAGCGGCGTGATGGCGGCGGCGGTCATCAGCGAGACGATGGCCACCGGGCCGGTTGAGAGTTGGCGGGAAGAACCCCAGAGGGCGCCGAGAATGGCGGGAATGAAGGCTACATAGAGTCCGAAATACACCGGCAAGCCGGACAATTGGGCATACGCCATGGCTTTCGGCACCAGCACCAGCGCACCCGTGATGCCGGCGATCATGTCGCCGCGCAAGAGGATCGAATTGACTGGAAACCAGGCGAGGAAAGGAAAAAACCGGAGGAGTAGCGGGTTGTTCATCATGTGCCTGAGTGAATTCGTTGCCTGATGTTGCGATATGCAACGTACAAATGCAAAGCTGCAACAGTTTAGCAAAAGCTGATATTGCCACCCAACCCTGATGCCCTGATTACGGATAAAAAAACCGGAATGACTGACACTTACACTCCGATGTGGAACTCGCAACCATTACGCCGGCGACACCGGCGAGTCCCGAACTGGTGATGGGCTGCAAACGCATACGCAACCAGCTCCGAAGCTTCGCCATATCGGCTGGCTGGCAATAGAAAAAACCTCGGGGGAACAGTGGATTAAATCGGAGAAAATCCGGCATTCCACTTCGTTGGTTTGAACCCGTTGATGTCGTTGTCCCCTTTGCCAAACAGCACCACGCAAGCGGGAGATGCCCAGGTCAATCGCGTCGTTTTTCTGCTTGCCTGCGCAGCCTTCGCCAGTTCCGTCGCCTTGCGTCTGTGTGATCCGATCTTGCCGGCACTGGCCGATGAGTTTGGCCGCACGGTGGGGCAGGCGGCGGTGGTGATCACCACCACCAGCATTGCTTACGGTGTGTTGCAACTGGTGTTCGGACCGCTGGGTGACCATTTCGGCAAACTCAAGGTCGTCACGCTGGCTTGCCTCGCTTCCACGCTCGGTGCGCTTGCTTGCGCCGTCAGCCCCAGCCTGGAACTGCTGGCGCTGGCGCGCGGCTTGAATGGCGCCACCACCGCCGCGCTGATCCCGCTTTCCCTCGCCTGGATTGGCGATAACGTCAGTCTGGAACATCGACAGGCGACGCTGGCGCGCTTCATGTCTGGACAAATCATCGGCCTGGTCAGCGGCCAGGCGATCGCCGGTTTTTGTGCGGATCACTTCGGCTGGCGTTGGGCCTTTGTGTTGCTGGCGGTCATTTACCTGGTGGTCGGCCTGCTCCTGTTCGCCACCTTGCGTGGCCGGCATGCGGCATCGACCGGGCCACAACCACATTTGCCAGGGCGCTATCGGCAAGTGCTGGGCAATCCGCATGGACGATTCATCCTGGCCATGATCTGTCTGGAAGCCATCGCCACCTTCGGCGTCATGGCGTTCATCCCGGCCTATCTGCATGAGCGTTTCGGGATTTCCCTGTTCCATTCCGGCGTCATTGTCGCCACGGTCGGCTTGGGCGGACTCGGATACACGTTGTTCGCCCGCAGCTGGGTGCAGACCCTGGGCACGGCGCGTCTGGCGCGCAGCGGTGGCGCGTTGCTCGGCCTGGCGTTTCTGATGCTGGCGTTGGGTTCGGCGTGGGGGTGGGCCGTTCTGGCTTGCGGACTGCTCGGGCTCGGGTTTTATCAACTGCACAATACGTTGCAAACGCTCGCCACCCAGATGGCGCCGGCGGCGCGTGGCACCGCGCTTTCGCTGTTCGCGTTCTGCTTTTTCCTGGGCCAGGCGGTCGGCGTCAGCGCCGG
>CAZUSF010000020.1:0-4671 GCA_964623355.1 uncultured Thiobacillus sp.
TCAAGCAGTCCTTGGCGCAAGCGCAGCCTTACCGCGAGTGGATCGAGAAATCGCGTTACTTCCTTGGCGATCTGCCGAAAGTCGATGTCAAGCTGGACCTGCCGGCAGGCGTGCTCGATGCGCAACAGGCTTTTGGCTACACGCAGGAAGATCTCAAATTCATCATGTTGCCGATGGCGAGCAATGGTGAAGAGGCGACCGGTTCGATGGGTAACGATGCCGCTTTGCCGGTTTTGTCGGCCAAGGCGAAGCCGTTTTATCACTACTTCAAACAGCTGTTCGCGCAGGTGACCAATCCCCCGATCGACCCGATCCGGGAAGAACTGGTGATGTCGCTGGTGACCTTCATCGGGCCGAAGCCGAACCTGCTTGGCTTGCATGACAACCTCGATGCGGGTGATCCGCCATCGCGCCTGGAGGCCAGCCAGCCGGTGTTGCTGCCGGACGAACTGGCCAAGTTGAAGGTGATCGACAGCCTGACGCAGAACCGTTTCCGTTCCCTTGTTGCTGACATCACCTATCCCGTGGCGCAAGGCGCCAAGGGTATGCGAGACGCGATCGCTGCATTGTGCGAAGCCGCCGAGCAATCGGTGCATGACGGCTTCAATGTGCTGATTTTGTCCGACCGTGCGGTAAGTCCGGATCGGTTGGCGATCCCCGCCCTGCTGGCCTGCGCGGCGGTGCATCATCATCTGGTACGCGCTGGTTTGCGGACCAATACCGGCCTGGTGGTCGATACCGGTTCGGCGCGTGAAACGCATCATTTCGCGTTGCTGGCCGGCTATGGCGCGGAAGCGGTTTGCCCGTGGCTGGCGTTTGAAACCATCGCCGGCTTCGGCTTGCCGGATACCAAGGAAGCGCAGAAGAAATTCGTCAAGGCGGTCGGCAAGGGCTTGTACAAAGTGATGTCCAAGATGGGCATCTCGACATACCAGTCGTATTGCGGCGCGCAGATTTTCGATGCCATCGGCCTCAACAGTCCCTTCATCGACGCCTATTTCCCCGGCACGTCGAGCAACGTCGAAGGCATCGGCCTGCTGGAGGTGGCGGAAGAAGCGCTGCGCCAGCATCAGGCCGCATTCGGCCTCGATCCGGTGCTGGCCAACGCACTCGAAGCGGGTGGCGATTATGCCTTCCGGGTGCGCGGCGAAGATCACCTGTGGACGCCGGATTCCATCGCCAAGCTGCAGAACGCGACGCGCACCAACAAATACGAGACCTACAAGGAATATGCCCGCCTGATCAATGATCAGAGCAAGCGGCATTTGACGCTGCGCGGCCTGTTCGAGATCAAGTCGGCCGGTGCGCCGGTGCCGCTGGAAGAAGTTGAATCGGCGGCCAGCATCGTCACCCGGTTTGCCACCGGCGCGATGTCGCTCGGCTCGATTTCGACCGAGGCACATACCGTGCTGGCGCTGGCGATGAACCGCATCGGCGGCAAGTCGAACACCGGCGAAGGCGGTGAGGACGCAGTCCGTTTCCAGCCGGTGAAGACCGATACCACCTTGTCCGAGTTGATCGGCAAGAGCCGTGTCGTCGCCGATATCCCGCTGAAAGCCGGCGATTCGATGCGCTCCAAAATCAAGCAGGTCGCATCCGGCCGTTTCGGCGTCACCGCCGAATACCTGGCCAGCGCCGACCAGATCCAGATCAAGATGGCGCAAGGCGCGAAGCCGGGCGAGGGCGGCCAGTTGCCGGGCGGCAAGGTGTCCGAATACATTGCCAAGCTGCGTTTCTCGGTGCCCGGAGTCGGCCTGATTTCGCCGCCGCCGCATCACGACATCTATTCCATTGAAGACCTGGCACAGCTCATTCATGACCTGAAGAACGCCAATCCGAAAGCCTCGATCTCGGTCAAGCTGGTGTCGGAAACCGGCGTCGGTACTGTTGCCGCTGGCGTGGCCAAGGCCAAGTCCGACCATATTGTCATCGCCGGTTACGACGGCGGCACCGGCGCTTCGCCGCTGTCTTCGATCAAGCACGCCGGCAGCCCGTGGGAAATCGGCTTGGCCGAAACCCAGCAGACGCTGGTGCTGAACCAGTTGCGCGGCCGCGTCGCGGTGCAGGTGGACGGCCAGATGAAGACCGGCCGCGATGTGGTCATCGGTGCGCTTCTGGGCGCGGATGAATTCGGTTTCGCCACCGCGCCGCTGGTGGTTGAAGGCTGCATCATGATGCGCAAATGCCATCTGAATACCTGCCCGGTCGGCGTCGCCACGCAGGACCCGGTGCTGCGCCAGAAATTCACCGGCCAGCCCGAGCATGTGGTGAACTACTTCTTCTTCGTCGCCGAAGAAGCGCGCGAACTGATGGCGCAGATGGGCATTCGCAAGTTCTCCGATCTGACCGGTCGTTCCGATCTGCTTGATATGCGGGCTGGCATTGACCACTGGAAAGCCAGCGGCCTCGATTTCAGCAGGATTTTCTATCAGCCGAAGGTGGCCGAAAACGTCGCCCGCAGCCATTGCGAAACGCAGGATCACGGTCTTGAGCATGCACTCGACAATAGGTTGATCGAGCAAGCACAAGCGGCCCTCGAAGGCAGCGAGAAGGTGGTTATCGAAACACCGATCAGCAACGTCAATCGTACGGTCGGCGCCATGTTGTCGAACCAGGTTGCCAGCCGCTTTGGCCACGCCGGCCTGCCGGCTGACAGCATCACGGTGAAGCTGACTGGTACTGCCGGCCAGAGTTTTGCCGCTTTCCTGGCGCACGGCATTACCTTCGAGCTGACCGGCGAAGGCAACGACTATGTCGGCAAGGGACTTTGCGGTGGCCGCATCGTGATCAAGCCGCCGCTGGCGTTCAACGCCAAGCCTTCGGAGAACATCATCGTCGGCAATACCGTCATGTACGGCGCAACGGCGGGCGAAAGTTATTTCCGTGGCGTCGCTGGCGAGCGCTTCTGTGTCCGCAACTCGGGCGCCAGCGCGGTGGTGGAAGGGGTCGGCGATCATGGTTGCGAATACATGACTGGTGGCACCGTCGTCGTGCTCGGCCAGACCGGCCGCAATTTCGCCGCTGGCATGTCCGGCGGTGTGGCCTATGTGCTGGATGCCGATGGTTTGTTCGCACAACGCTGCAACCTGTCGATGGTCGCGCTGGAGAAAGTCGAGTCAGCGGAATCAGTGGCTAATAGTGCGGTGCAGCACAAGGGGCAGGCTGACGAGATCACGCTGAAAGCCCTGATCGAGAAACATGCTGCTTACACCGGCAGCGTCGGTGCGCAAACCATGCTGGACAACTGGAATGAATATCGTGGCAAGTTCGTCAAGGTGATGCCGAATGAATACAAGCGCGCGTTGATCGAAATGGCCGAACAGAAAGTGCTGGAGGCTGCGTAATGGGCAAGATCACTGGATTCCTCGAATACGAGCGCTTGTCGGAAGCCAACCTGCCGGTGGCCGAGCGGCTGACCAACTACAAAGAGTTCGTCCTCCACCTCACCGATGATGAGGCCAAGGTGCAGGGCGCGCGCTGCATGGATTGCGGCATTCCGTTCTGCATGAGCGGCTGCCCGGTCAACAACATCATTCCGGATTGGAATGATCTTGTGTTCAAGCAGAACTGGCGCCAGGCGATCGATGTGCTGCATTCCACCAACAACTTCCCCGAGTTCACCGGCCGCATCTGTCCGGCGCCGTGCGAAGCCGCCTGCACGTTGAACATCAACAACGACGCGGTGGGCATCAAGTCGATCGAACACGCGATCATCGACAAGGCCTGGGAAATGGGCTGGGTGCAGCCGCAACCGGCCGCCCGCAAGACCGGCAAGAAGGTTGCCGTGGTTGGTTCCGGCCCCGCCGGTATGGCCGCCGCGCAGCAATTGGCGCGCGCTGGTCACGCGGTGGTGCTGCTGGAGAAGAATGATCGAATTGGTGGATTGCTGCGTTATGGCATCCCCGACTTCAAGTTCGAGAAACAGCATATCGACCGTCGCATGGCGCAAATGGCCGCCGAGGGAGTCGAGTTCCGGGTCAACCAGAACGTTGGTGAAACGGTTTCCGCCGAGGCGCTGCTGGCCGAATATGATGCCGTGATCCTGTCCGGTGGCGCGGAACAGCCGCGCGATCTGCCGGTTCCCGGTCGCGAACTGGCCGGCGTCCATTTCGCAATGGAGTTCCTGTCCCAGAACAACAAGTTCGTTGCCGGTGATAACGTGGTCGATCAGATTCGGGCGACTGGCAAGCATGTGGTGGTCATTGGCGGTGGTGATACCGGTTCCGACTGCGTCGGCACCTCGAATCGTCACGGCGCCGCCTCGGTCAGCCAGTTCGAACTGATGCCGCAACCGCCGAAGCAGGAAAACCGCCCACTGACCTGGCCGAATTGGCCTCTCAAGATGCGGACTTCCAGCTCGCACGAAGAAGGTTGTCAACGTGACTGGTCGGTCGCCACCAAGTCGTTCATCGGCGAGGGTGGAAAAGTCACCGGCCTGAAAGCCGTTCGTCTGGACTGGAAGGACGGCAAGATGAGCGAAGTTCCAGGTTCCGAATTCGAGATGAAAGCCGACCTGGTCCTGCTGGCCATGGGCTTCGTCAGTCCGGTGCAAAAACTGCTGCAAGCATTCGGCGTGGAGAAGGATGCGCGAGGCAACGCCAAGGCGGATACCGAAGGCAAAAACAGCTACGCCACCAGCAAGGCCAAAGTCTTTGCCGCCGGCGATCTGCG
>CAZUSF010000020.1:4771-18282 GCA_964623355.1 uncultured Thiobacillus sp.
GTCCTTGTCCATGTCACCAGAGGGGGCGTCATGCAACGTCGGGAATTTCTTGTACTGGCCAGTTTGCTGATCACGGGATGTGCGACAAAACCGGCTGCCAAGCCGGAAGTCGCCGGTATGCTTTTTTCGGAAGCAGAACGTAAGACGATTACCAAGTTCTATGCCCAAGGCATCGATCGGCAGCGCTCCGGTCCGGTTCCGGCGCAGCGGGTCAAGGGTGGTGACCTGCTCGATTCCGGTCAGCGTCCGAACAAGTTGCCAACGGAACTGGACAAGCTATTGCCCCATTTGCCGGCGCCCTACACGCGCCTGATCCTCGGAGCTGATGTCATCCTGGTGAATCGGGATACGCATGCTGTGCTCGATGTGATTCCGCAGATTGCTTATTAAGCTGGCTGGGGTTTTTCGGCGGTCTTGATCGAGACCGCGAGTTGACCGAAAAGGCTTGAATTCAGCGCGCCGGCGCGGCATTCAGTCGGGTTGTCGCATGCTAAACTCGCGGCCACTTAAATAACCCCGAGCCGGCTTTCCGCCGGACCCGAGGATGGCGGAAGACAGCGATCTCGAACGCACAGAACCAGCATCGGCGCGCAAGCTGGAGCAGGCTCGCGAGCGTGGCAACGTGCCGCGTTCACGCGAACTTGCGACGCTTGCCGTTCTGCTGGCGAGTGCGTCGGTGATCGCGATGTTGGGGGTTTTCATGTTTCAGGGATTGCATAGTCTCATGCGCAATGCCCTCAGCTTTGACCATGCCGATATCGTCAATACCTCGATGATGGGGCGCAACCTGTTGGAAGCCGGCTTGGATGGTGTCTGGCTTTATATGCCGATGGCAATCACCGTTGTGGTCTCCGCAGTGGTGGCCAATCTGATGCTGTCGGGCTGGGTGTTCTCGGCGCAGGCGCTTGAATTCAACTTTTCCAAACTGAATCCGATTTCCGGCATCGGCCGGATGTTTTCCATGAATTCCCTCGCCGAGTTGGTCAAGGCGCTGCTCAAGGGCGGGTTGATCGCCGGTGTCGCGGGCTGGATGATCTGGCATCAGCATGGCGGCATTCTTGCGTTGGCGAACGAACCGCTGCCATCGGCGGTGGCGCATTTCGGTCAGATCGCGTTGTTCACTTTCCTGGCCACGGTTGCGGCGTTTACCTTCATTGTTCTGCTCGATGTGCCTTTTCAGATCTGGAACTATCACCACGGCTTGAAAATGACCAAGGAGGAAGTCCGCCAGGAGGGCAAGGAGATCGAGGGCGATCCGCAAATCAAGGCACGCATCCGGTCGCTGCAACGCGAAGTGGCGCGGCGTCGGATGATGCAGACGATTCCACAGGCGGATGTGGTGGTGACCAATCCGATGCACTTTGCGGTGGCGCTCAAATACGAGGAAAAGGGCATGTCGGCTCCGGTCGTGCTGGCGAAAGGTTCGCAACTGGTGGCCGAGCGGATCAAGGAATTGGCGCGTGAGCATCGCGTGCCGATCGTCGAAGCGCCGCCCCTGGCGCGGGCGTTACATCGCCATGTCGAGGTCGGCGAGGTGATTCCCGGTTCGCTGTTTACTGCCGTTGCGCAAGTGCTGGCTTATGTTTATCAACTCAACCAGTCGCTTTCTCCCGCCTTGCCGGATGATTGGCAAGTGCCGCCCAAGCTTGATCCTGGCGCCAGAATTGGGGGGGCGTAATGGCTGAGGCGATTCTGCGGGTTCGCGGCTCGGCCTGGCAGAAGATGGCGGCGCCGATCCTGGTGATTCTGGTGCTGGCAATGATGATCTTGCCGCTGCCACCGTTTCTGCTTGATCTGCTGTTCACCTTCAATATCGCGCTGTCGATGATCGTGTTGCTGATCAGTTTGTACACGCGCAAGCCGTTGGAGTTTTCGATTTTCCCCACCGTCTTGCTGTTAACCACGTTGATGCGTTTGTCGCTCAACGTCGCCTCGACCCGCGTTATTTTAATGGAAGGCCACACCGGTCCGGACGCGGCGGGCAAGGTGATCGAGGCCTTCGGCCAGTTCCTGGTCGGCGGTAATTACGCGGTGGGTCTGATCGTCTTCATCATTTTGGTTTTGATCAACTTTATGGTGATCACCAAAGGCTCTGGACGGATTGCGGAAGTGTCGGCACGTTTCACCCTGGATGCGATGCCCGGCAAGCAGATGGCGATCGACGCCGATCTCAATGCCGGCTTGATTGGCGAGGACGAGGCGCGGCAGCGGCGCGCGGAAATCGCCCAGGAGGCGGATTTCTACGGCTCCATGGATGGTGCGTCGAAGTTCGTGCGCGGCGATGCAGTGGCCGGCATCATCATCGTGCTGATCAATATCCTCGGCGGCCTGATCGTCGGCGTCGTGCAACATGATCTCAGCTTCGCAGTAGCTGCCAACAACTACACCTTGCTGGCAATCGGCGACGGTCTGGTCGCGCAGATTCCTGCTCTGGTTGTCTCGACCGCAGCCGGCATCGTGGTGTCGCGCGTTTCTAGCGACCAGGATTTGAGCGAACAGCTGACCGGACAGTTGTTTGGCCGGCCGCAAACGTTGTTCCTGACTGCCGGCATCCTGGCCTTGATGGGCATTATCCCGGGCATGCCGCATGTGCCGTTTTTCCTGATTGGCGGCATTCTGGCCGGCATCGGTTATTGGCTGATGCAGCGTCGGCAAGCGGACGCGGTGGCGGCGGCGGTGGTCGAAGAAGCGCCGGCGAAGCCGGAGGAACCGGTCGATGTCGGCTGGCATGACGTTGCCGTGGTCGATCGCCTCGGCCTGGAAGTGGGGTATCGCCTGGTACCGCTGGTCGACAAGCATCAGGATGGCGAACTGCTGCGGCGGATTCGCGGTATCCGCAAGAAAATCGCCCAGGACCTCGGCTTTCTGGTGCCGGCGGTACACATTCGCGACAACCTGCAATTGAAGCCGAATGCGTATCGGGTGACGTTGAAGGGGGTCAGCGTTGCCGAGGGTGAAGCCATCGCGGGCAAATTTCTCGCCATCAATCCGGGGCGCGTGCTGGGCGGCCTGAATGGACAGGCGGCGACCGATCCGGCATACGGCCTGCCGGCAATCTGGATCGAAGCCTCGTTGCGCGATCAGGCGCAAACCTATGGCTATACCGTGGTGGATGCCGGCACGGTGGTGGCGACGCACCTGACCAAAATCATCAATGAACATGCGCCGGAATTGCTTGGCCGGGAAGAAACCCAGCAATTGCTCGATCACGTCGCCAAGCAACATCCGAAGCTGGTGGAAGACCTGACGCCGAAACAGCTGCCGGTGGCGACAGTGCAGAAGATTTTGCAGAATTTGCTGGAAGAACAGGTGCACATTCGTGACATGCGCACCATTCTGGAAACCCTGGCTGAGCATGCGACACGAACGCAGGACGCGGATGAGCTGACTGCAACCGTCAGAACTGCCCTGGGACGCGCTATCATCCACGAAATCTTTGGAGGAGCGCAGGAATTGTTAGTGATGGCCCTTGAGCCGAACCTTGAGCACATCCTGACACAGGCGCTGGCTTCACGCGGCGAAACCGGCGTCGGTCTGGAACCCGGCCTGGCTGAACGGCTGGTGCGGGAAACGGTGCAGGCGGTCGAGAAGCAGGAAAGTGCCGGCCAGCCCGCCGTCCTGTTGTCGCCCCCGGCGATCCGCCCGATTCTGGCGCGCTTCCTGCGTCGCTCCGCGCCAGGCCTGAAGGTGTTGTCGCATGCGGAAGTGCCGGATGGTAAAAGCATCCGCATCATCACGCTGATCGGTAGCGGTTCATGAACCACGCATGATCAAGAAATTCCACGCTCAAACGACCCGTGATGCCTTGCGTCAGGTGCGTGATGCGCTCGGCGCCAGCGCCTTGATCCTGTCCAACCGACAGGTCGCGGGTGGTGTCGAGATCATTGCCGTGGCGGATATGGATATGGCCGCGCTTGCCGCGCAGGCCGAGCCGGCCTTGTGGCGCACGCCGCCAGCCAACCAAACCGCCCAGGCTGCACAGCCGGCGCCACGTGCGGTGCAGGCGCCTTTGCCGATTCAGTCGCCGCCGCCATCCCCGGTCGCGTCATCCGGTTTGTCGCTCGATGAAGTCAAGCCACAACTCGCCACATTGGCTGACTATCTGGCCGAGCGTGATGTCTCGACCCTGATTCGCCCCTCCCCGAATCGGCATGCCGCGGCAACGACCACTCCGGCGCAAAGCCACCCAGATGCACCAATGGGTGGCAAAAATGGGGTTGATCCGGGTCATCATGCAGCATCCAAACCCCAGGCCAGCAACGATGCGGTGGATGAACTGGCGCGCGAAATGCGCTTGCTGCGCGGTATGGTGGAAGGCCAGCTCGCCGGCTTTGCCTGGCATGATCTGACGCGGCGCGATCCGGTGCGGGTGGAAGCCATGAAACGCTTGCTGGCAGCCGGTTTCTCCGCCGCCTTCGCGCGCATGTTGCTGGAACGTTTGCCGGAAGATGAAGCGGATCTGGCGCAGGCGTTGAAATGGATCAAATCCACCATCGCACACAATCTCAAACTGGCCGCCAACGCGGATGACATCATCGAGCGCGGTGGTGTCTATGCGCTGGTCGGACCGACTGGCGTTGGCAAGACCACCACTGTCGCCAAGCTGGCTGCGCGCGCGGTATTGCGCCACGGCGCGGCCAAGGTGGCACTGGTCACCACCGATACCTATCGGATCGGCGCCCAGGATCAATTGCGCATCTATGGCCGTATCCTGGGCACGCCGGTATTCGCCGTGCGCGATGAAAATGATCTGGAAATGACCTTGTCGGATCTGGCCGGTCGGCATCTGGTCTTTATTGATACCGTCGGCATGAGCCAGCGCGACAAGCGGCTGGCCGAGCAGGTTGCCCTGCTTTGCGGCGAACAGCGCGATGTCAAACGCCTGTTGCTGCTCGGTGCGCCGAGCCAGGGTTTGACGCTGGAAGAAGTCGCACGGGCTTACAGCGGTCCGGGGCTGATCGGTTGCATTCTGACCAAGATCGACGAAGCGCTGACCTATGGCCCGGTGCTGGATGTCGCGATACGGCATGAGTTGCCGGTGCATTTCGTCACCAACGGCCAGCGCGTGCCGGAAGATCTGCATCTGGCGAATGCGGTTTATCTGGCTGATCGCGCTTTCCGGATCAATCAGCCTGAATCGCCGTTTACCCAGGACGACAACGATTACCCGGTGCTGATGGCGGCGGCGCTGGAATCCGCTTCGATCTCGGACATGAAGGATGATGGCGCAGGCAGAGGAGGCTGGGGTGCGGCTGGCTGAACCACTCGACCAGGCCAGCGGCTTGCGCCGTCTGTTCGCGCCGGAACCGACGTTTCAGGCGCTGGGCGTCATCGGGCCTGACTCGCGCTTGACCGCCAGTGCCTGTACCGCACTCGCCCTCGGGCTTGGGCGGCGCGGGCATCGGGTGATGGTGATGGATGAGACGCGGCCTCCGAACAACGTTGCCGCGCTGCTCGGCGTTCTGCCGCGACATGGTCTGGCCGATGCGCCTGGTCGCGGTCTGGTCTCCGTCCTCCGACAGGCGAACGATGGCCTGGTCTTGCTGGCGGCACAGAATGGCTTGAATATTCTGGCCAGTTGGTCCGAGCACCAATTACTCGATATGACGGATGATTGGCGTGCGCGCGCCGATGCGCCGGAATGGTTCTTGCTGAATGGCGGCGATGCCGTCTTGCGTCATCACAGCCTGGCCACCACGGCGAATTTGCGCGTGCTGGTGTTGCCCGGCAAACGGGCTTCTCTGGCCGATGCGTATGCCGCGATGAAAGCCGCGCATGCGGCCTGGGCGGGTAAGCATTGGTTGGTTCTGGTGGTCGGCGCGGAGGCTGGACAGGCACTCAGCCTGTTCACCGCGCTGAGTGAAACGGCGCAACGTTTTCTTGGCCTGACGCCGGTATTTCTTGGTTGTATTGCGAACGATCTGCCGGGCGAACAGCCTGGTCCGCTGGAAGCGATACTGGTTGATCTGTTGAGTGATGCGGGGGGGCGTCAGGTTGAGGCGGACAAGATCAATTTTGAACAGTATTGGCAACGAATGTGGCTATATAGCCGTTTGGCCGCTGAAGCGGCCGGCAAGAGGTGAGCGAGCATGAATGGCGCAGCGCAGGTGATTGATAAAGACGCCCTGGTCAGGACGCACCTTCCCATGGTCAAGCGGATTGCTTACCACATGATGACCCGCCTGCCCGCTTGCGTCGAAGTCGATGATCTGGTGCAAGCCGGGCTGATCGGCCTGCTTGATGCGGTCGACCGTTTCGATTGCGATCAGGGCGCCCATTTCGAGACCTATGCCACCCAGCGCGTGCGGGGCGCAATGCTGGATGAATTACGCGATGCGGATTGGGCGACGCGCAACGTGCGACGGGCGGGCCGGCAGATTGAAAACACCATCAATACCTTGCAGCAACGCCACCACAGGCCGCCTTCCGAGCAGGAAATTGCCACCGAAATGGGCCTCGATATCCAGACCTATTTTGAATTGCTGAATGATGCCCGTGGTGCCCAGCTGGTTTACTACGAAGATTTGCATAGTGGCGATGGCGATGATTTTCTTGAACGCTTTGCCGATGGCCAGAATCAGGCGCCGTTCGATATTCTTGCTTCACGTCATTTCAAAGGTGCGCTGAGCAAGGCAGTCGGCGTGCTGCCGGAGAGGGAAAAGCAGCTCATGGGCATGTATTACGAGCAAGACATGAATTTCAAGGAGATCGGCGTCGTCCTCGGTGTCTCCGAATCTCGTGTCTGCCAGCTGCATGGTCAGGCCATCTCCCGCCTGCGCGGGCGGCTGCGTGACTGGTCGTCGAATCCGGAATAAGAACAGGAAGGAATAGGTCCGCTGACTATGGACATCCTCAGTATTGTTGGTATCGGCCTCGGGTTTACTGCCATTTTGCTCGGCCAGTTCCTTGAGGGCGGGCACATCAGCTCTTTGCTCCAGTTCACCGCCTTCATGATCGTCATCGGCGGCACGCTGGGCGCGGTCATGTTGCAAACCAGCCTGAAGGTGTTTCTCGATGGCCTCAACATGCTGAAGTGGGTACTGCAGCCGCCGCGCATCGCGAGCCAGGAAACCTTGAACATGCTGATCGAATGGAGCCAGAAAGCCCGCCGTGGCGGTCTGCTGGCGTTGGAACCGTTCATCGAGCAACAGCAGGATCTGTTCCATCGGCGTGGCTTGCAGATGCTGGTCGACGGCGCCGAACCAGAGGTGTTGCGGGAGACCCTGGAACTCGATCTGCAAAATTATGAACAGCATCATATTGATGCCGCCAAGGTCTGGCAGACGGCGGGCGGCTATTCTCCGACCATTGGCATTCTGGGCGCGGTGATGGGTCTGATCCATGTCATGGAGAACCTGTCCGACCCGTCCAAGCTGGGTTCCGGCATTGCGGTCGCCTTTGTCGCGACGATCTATGGCGTCGGCGGCGCCAACCTGTTTTTCCTGCCGGTTGCCGGCAAATTGCGTTATTGGGTAGGGCGCCAGGTGAGCAACAAGGAATTATTCATCCAGGGCATCGTCGCCATCGCAAATGGCGAAAATCCCCGTGTGATCGAGGCGAAGCTGCAGGGCTATCTGTCCTGATGCCGGATTGTTGACATGGCGCGCAAGAAAATCCACGAAGAGCATGAAAACCTGGAACGCTGGATGGTTTCCTACGCCGATTTCATTACGCTGCTGTTTGCTTTCTTCGTCGTGATGTATTCCATCTCCTCGGTCAACGAGGGGAAGTATCGGGTGATGTCCGATGCCCTGGTGAGTGCCTTCAAGGAGCCGCCGACCACGGAAAAACTGATCGAGATGCAGACCAGGAATCCCGAGATGATGACCGGTACCGGGCAGCCGATCGGCAAGAGCGTGCAGCAACCGGGGGGGGCGGCGGATCGCGCCAAAGCCGCCGAGAGCATGAAAAAAGTCGCCAAGAATGTGCTGCAAGCGATGCAGCCTCTGATTCAGAACGGCAAGGTGCGGGTTACCCAATCACCGCGCGGGATCACCGTCGAGATCAACGCCAGTGTCTTGTTCAAGAGTGGCGAGGCGGTATTGCAGCAGCAATCAACCGAAGCGCTGGCCGCCGTGGCGCAGGTGCTGGGCCAGGTCGACAATCCGATTCAGGTTGAAGGTCACACCGACAATATTCCAATCAACAGCCCGAATTTTCCGTCCAATTGGGAGCTTTCATCGTCACGCGCCGGCAGTGTGGTGCGCCTGTTCACCGAACGCGGCGTTCCCGCTGCGCGCATGGTGGCGATTGGTTACGCCGATAACCGGCCGGTGGATACCAATGCCACACTGGATGGCCGAAGCAGAAATCGGCGGGTGAATGTGTTGATCCTGAACGAGGTGGGCGGTGTGGCGAGTGAAATCGCCCTGCAGGATGATGGCTTGAATACCCAGGCCATCGGTCAATCCGGCGCGCCGGTCAGGTAATTGGCGGCGGCGGGTCGGTGACTTTGCCGAGGGAATGCATCTGGAAGCGAAACAGTTCGATGCTGGGTGTTGCTTCGATGCGTTTTTCAATCTGAACCAACCGGGCGCCTTGCGGGGAGTTGATCTCGGCTGGGATATCGGGGGCAAAGCAGCCCGGCTGCGACAGTAGCATCGGCGACTGTTTGGTATTCGGGTTCGGCTGCAACAGCAAGCTCGACCACTGGCGCCCGGTGTCCTTGCGGCGCACTTGCACGGCCATAGCCTGCGGCGCAAGCAGTTGCACGCCAAAACACATTTCGCCCTGGCTGGGGATGCGAAACCAGCGCACCAGGCCAATGCTCCATTCAGCTTTATCCTGGCGTACGCTGACCACATCACCTACCCGGATCTGGATCGGTGCGTTGCTGGCCTTGATCAGTGCCAAGCCGCCCATACTGGCATTCATGGTCTTGCAACGCAGGATGTTGGGCGGCGGTTCGTTAGCGCCCATTCCATAATGAATCGTATCGTCGGTTACGGCTGGGGAGATCAATTGATGTACCGACTTGAGGCCAAAGCTGACTTCGAAATCACGCGTATTGGCTTGCTTGCGGCGCAGTGATTGTCTTTGCAGTGAAGCGCCCCAATTCAATTTGAGGCGACGCAACATGGTTGGATAGGCCGGATCCTGGGCGACATCAGGCAAGCCGATTTTGTCAGTGGCCTCCTTGTTTTTCAGGTGGGTCGAGATCAGCGCCAGATGCTTCGCCAGTTCGGTGGTGTTGAGCAGCAAATCCCAGCGTGGGTTGGTCGGATGACCGTCACGGGCGATCGGCGTTGGCGGGCCATCAGTATTCACCTCGACGATAAACAAGCCGGAATGGTTTTTGACCGATTCTTCTGCCGGGTAGATCGTCGCCAGATTGCCGAAGCGGGTGATGATGTCCTTCGCCCAGGGCAATTCCGCTTGTGGGAAGCGATACGGATCGGCCAGTGCGAGAAGCAATGTGGACTTGTAAATCTGTTCTATGGAGAGCATTTTCGCGCCGCTTTCGGGAATCGATTCCCGCATCCCGTTGCGGAGCGCGTAATTGTAGGTCTGGTGCAAATCGACCCAAACCCCTTCCGAGACGGGGTCATGGGTTTCAAAGCTGATTTCCAGGATCGCCTGCAAGGCCAGCAGAATGCGTTGCAGATAGAGCGGCACCGGATTGCCGCCAAACAGATGGAATCGACGTTTCAGCCAGTCCAGCAACAGGGTTTTGTAATTGTCCGCAAGTTCGCGCAGCACGCGTCTGGCCAGATCGGCATTGCGTTGCTGCTTGGGTTGCAACGGCAACGGCACCGAGCCGTACTGCTCATAAAGCGAGGCGACAATGTCTTCAACGACGGGAGTCATTCGTTCGATGATTTTGGCGCGGGTATCTTGCGCCACATTAATCTGGTTCAGCGTGGCCAGATAGTCGGCCATGATGTCAGCTGCCTCGCTCGGATTGGAGAGCGGCAAGCGCGTCAGCCAAGCCTCAACTTGCTTGGGTTTCGTCTCCAAGTTTATATTTCGACCCGACTCGCGGGTGGGCAGTACATATCTGGGTAGCATTGGTTGACTTGACTCCTCGGGTTTGCATTCTACCCGTCGCGAAATTGGCAGCAAAAGGCTTTTCAACGGATTGTCTTGCCCAGCTTGTTGATGTCAAGAGCAAGGTCCATTTCTGTAGGCCAGATTGGGTCCAAACTGGCAATATTCCGCGCCGCATTTGCAAAACAATTGGCAAAACTTTGCACAATGAATGAACTCCCTTGCGCTGAGGGACTCACAAATTTCCATTTAATAGAGGCCCGACATGATCCGACGCGCTGCTTTCTTGATTTTTCTCGCCCTGGTCAGCCTGTCTGCACAGGCCTTCACGCTAGTCGACAACAAAGGTAAATCGCATTCGCTTGCACAATATAAAGGCAAGTGGGTGCTGGTCAATTTCTGGGCAACCTGGTGTCCGCCCTGTCTGGAAGAAATCCCCGATCTCATCGCGCTGCATGAAAACAAGAAGAACAATCTGGTTGTTCTCGGTGTGGCGATGGACTATCGCGATGCAAAAACCGTGTTGCAGTTTTCGGATCAGATGATGGTGTCCTACCCGATCATTCTGGGCGACCAGAAATCGGCGGCTCAGGTGGGGACCATCCCGGGCTTGCCCACCACCTATCTCTATAACCCGCAGGGCAAGGTTGTCGCCTACAACGTCGGGGTGATTACGCGCGAAGCGGTTGAGCGCTACATCCATGGCAAAAAATAAGGACTCATGATGCGTTGGCTGCTACTTGTATTCGCCTTTCTGGCCTGGCCGGCACTGGCCGATGTGCGCGATCCGCATGCGCATTTTTTCATGCAGAACATGGGCGATTTCAAGGAAGAACTGGCTACCGCCGAGGCTGAAGGCAAGCAGGGCGTGCTGATCATGTTCGAAATGGACGACTGTCCGTTCTGCACCCGCATGAAGGCGAACATCCTGAATCAAACCGTGGTGCAGGATTACTACCGCAAACACTTTTTGATTTACTCGGTGAACGTCAAGGGTGATACCCCGTTGGTCGATTTCAAAGGCAAGGACACAACAGAGAAGGCCTTTGCCCTCGAACAACGGGCGCGAGCGACGCCGGTTTTCGTTTTCTACGATCTGGAAGGCAATCCCATCACCCGGTTTACCGGCGCCATGCAGACCTCGGATGAATTTCTGCTGCTGGGACGCTATGTGGTGGAGGGCGGCTACCAGGCCGCGCCGTTCAATGTCTACAAGCGGCAGCAGAAAGCGCCATGATTCGAGCCTTCTGGCGGGGCAGGTTGGGTCTGCTGTTGGGTCTGCCGCTAGTGTTGATCGTAAGCGTGGCGCCGGCGTCAGCGGCGCGATTAACGCTCGAACAGGTTTTGGCACAGGCCGATGCCGCGCATCCGGAACTTGATCTGGCGCAGGCGCGCAGCGATCTGGCGCAAGCCGAGGCGGCGTTGGCGCAAAGCCTGAATGATTTTCGCGTCAGCCTTGATGCGTCGTTGCGAACCGGGCGCAACCCGATCTACAACGATCAATTTCAGCCAGACCATCAGCTCCGCCTCAACGCACGCAAAACCTTGATCGACTCCGGTCGCCAGCAAGCCAGTTCACAGGCTGCCGATCAGGAACGTCAGGCGCGCGGTCTGCAATTGCTGGATGCGCGAGCGCAACGCCAGATTGGCCTGATGGCACGCTACTTCGATGTGTTGCTGGCCGACATGCAGGATGCGGCGGAAACCGAAGCGCTCGCCGTCGCCTATGTCAATTGGGATAACGCCAAGGATCGCCAGGCGCTTGGCCAGCTTGCGCAATGGGAATTGGTCGAACTGGAGTCTCGTTTCCAGGATGTCTTGACCCGCCGCAACGAGGTGCGGCGCGGTCTGCGCGAAAAGCGCATGGCGTTGGGCGCGGCGATGAATCTGCCGGGCATGGTGCTGGATGATCTGGTCGATCCGAAACTGCCCGGCAACGAACGGCCGTTGCCCGCTTTTGATCAACTGTTGACGCGTGTGCTGGCGGAAAACCCGCGTCTGATCGCGCAGAAGCAGTTGCTTGCAGCGGCCAGTCACCGTCTCGCCGGCGCGCGGGTAGAGAACCGGCCGAGCGTCGAATTTGAAGCCGAAGCTGCCGCCTGGCGTCGCGATTCCTCGACGCGGGATGATCTTCGCGCGGGTTTCAATTTTTCCTGGCCGCTTTGGCAGGGTGGACGTGCCGATGCGCGCATCGGACGTGAACAGGCGCATTTCCACGTATTGCAGGCGCAGCATGACCAGTTGCAGCAGGATTTGCGGCTCGCCCTGATTGCGGCCAGCGAGGAAATTCAGTACTTGCGTGACACGGCGCGCCGCAGCGCCGAGATGAATGCCAGTTACCGCGATCAGTATCTGGAAAAGGCGCGCGCGGAATATGAAATGGAACTGAAAACCAATCTGGGCAACAGCATGGCGGAAACGCAATTCGCGCAGATCAGAAAGCGCGCCATCGAATATCGCCTGGCGCTGGCCTGGGCGCGACTGGATGCTTTGCTGGGCGAACGCCAACCCGGGCTGGTGCAAGTTGCCGCCAGCCACGCAGTCGAGGATAAAAAATGACACCCATCAAGCCGTTTTCGTTTCCTTCTCCGCCTCGGGCCAGACGCCAGTTGCCTGGCTTCGCTTTTGTCTTCTTTTGCGTTCTCGCGACAAGCGTGTCGTACGCAGCCGAGTTTCCCGCCACGCTCGATTGGTCGGGGCGCAGCAGCCTTACCTTGCCGGTTTCCGGCGTTGTCGATCAGGTGTTTGGGCAAGCAGGACAACGAGTTGGCAAGGGTGAAGTGCTTGCCAGCCTCGACGCCACCTTGTTCAAGGCGGGCGTGGCGGAACAGCGCGCCGATATGGATCGCCTGACCGAAGAGCAAGCCGACGCCAAACGCGACCTGGATCGGGTGCAGGAGTTGTACGCCCGGACAGTCGCATCGACCACCGAACTGGATGCCGCCAAGTTGCGCTTCGCCCGCGTCAGTTCCGGCTTGGCCGCCGTGCAAGCTCGGGTAGAACGGGCGCGTCGCCAGCTCGCCGAATCGGAACTGCGGGCGCCGTTCGATGCCGTGATTCTGCAACGTCATGCCGAGCCGGGCCTGGTGATTGCCAGCCAATGCCAGCCGGCAGTGATGTTCACTATTGCGCGTGCCGACGAGTTGATTGCGCGCGCCCAACTCACCCCGGCGCAAGCGGTTGGCTTGCAACCTGGCGGCGAAGCCGAAGTCATGCTGGAAGGGCTCAGCCTGAACAGTAAAGTACGGGCGTTGACGGTCGATGCCGAACATCGCTACAGCCTGGAAGTGGCGATTCCACGCACGGCCAAACTAATGCCCGGTCAGCCGGCCAGCATCCGTGTTCCTTGATGCCAGCATTTCAAAACCTGCCAAATTCGGTTGAGGCCTGCAGGAAGATTGACAGACCACCCCTCGCTCCTGATAATCCGCGCCTCATTTTCGCCGTGGTGATGTAGCTCAGACGGTTAGAGCGGTGGATTCATAACCCACAGGTCGGCGGTTCGATTCCGCCCATCACCACCA
>CAZUSF010000021.1:0-2608 GCA_964623355.1 uncultured Thiobacillus sp.
GGCGCGAGTGCGCACGGTGCCGAAAGTGATGTCTGAAAGCGATGCGCCGGCGAAGCTGGTGCCGGATGCCGGCGCACCATTCGTCAATCATCAAGATCTGCGCGAATGCATTGGCTTGGCGGTTGGCTCACCGACCCGCTTCGGCAACATGGCGGCGGCAATGAAATATTTCTGGGATGGCACCTCCGGCCTCTGGCTGAACGGTGACCTGGTCGACAAGCCGGCCTGCGTGTTCACCTCCACCGCCAGCCTGCACGGCGGCCAGGAAACCACCTTGATGTCGATGATGACGCCGCTGTTGCATCACGGCATGGTCATCGTCGGCCTGCCTTACTCGAATCCGGAACTGAATCTGACCCGCTCCGGCGGCACACCTTATGGCGCTAGCCATTGGGCCGGGCCGGATGGTCGCCAGCCGATCAGCGAAGAAGAACGCAAACTGGCTTTCGCCCAGGGCAAGCGTTTGGCAGAAGTTGCCGGAAAACTCGCAGCATGAATCAAGCGGAAAAAAACAACGGCGATGCGGCGCGTTGTTTCGTGCGCGGTCAGCACAGCGGCGTGCTTTCAACCATTTCCAAACGCGTCGATGGTTTTCCGTTCGGCTCGGTGGCGCCGTTCGTGCTGGATCACACCGGTTGCCCGGTGATCCTGATTTCGACCCTGGCCGAACATACCAAAAACATCGACGCCGATCCGCGTGTGTCGCTGATTGTGCAACCTTACAGCCCGGATATGCAGGTGGCGGGCCGGGTCACCTTGATTGGCCGGGCGCTGCTTCAACCGGATAAATCGGCATTGGGCGCACGCTATCTGCGCCTGCATCCGGAAGCGGAAGCCTATTTCGCTATGCACGATTTCAGTTTTTATCGGATCGAGCCGGTGCGCATTCGATTCATCGGCGGTTTCGGCAAGATTCATTGGGTGGAACCCGAGCAATATCTGTTGCCGGATGTTGAGCTGGCCGATCAGGAAGACGACATCCTGGAACATATGAATAGCGATCACGTGGAAAACCTGAAGGCTTACTGTCGCCATGTGCATGGGTTTGAAGTCACTCAGGCCGGGATGATCGGTATTGATCCGGATGGGTTTGATCTGCGTGCGGATGCGCAAGTTTTGCGGTTTGAATTCGCGCAGCCGGTCAATGATGCGCAACAAGCTCGTCAGGCGCTGGTGCAATTGGCACAGGTGGCAAAGGCGCCACAGGCGGCACAAGCGGCGCGATGAATAAGGCGGATCCACGTTTACCCGGCGTGCTGCACTTTACTGCCGCAGCCAGCCTGATCGGGTTAATTTTTCTCTCGGTGGCCTGGGAACTCTGGTTGGCGCCATTAAGGCCAGGCGGTTCCTGGCTGGTGCTGAAGGTGGTGCCGCTCCTGCTGCCATTGTTCGGCATCCTGCGCGGCAAGATTTATACCTTCCGTTGGTCGACGCTGCTGATCTGGCTTTATTTCACCGAGGGTGTCGTGCGTGCCTGGTCGGACAGTGGTTTATCGAGTTGGCTCGGCATGCTCGAGTGGTTGCTGGCGTTGATTTTTTTCCTGGCCGCAGCGTTTTTTATACGCGTTGCACCACGGGGTTGATCGAAGTCAACGTAAATACTTGCGTGCACCGCAACAATTGACGACATTAGCATCCACTAATAAACTCCGCCGCCGATTCTCAGCCTGCTGCGAATCACGTCCCACCCGATTTTGTCAGAGGCCGCCATGACCAACCTGAGTTACACCCATTTCAAATTCCTGCCCTTGTCGTTGCGGGTTCTGTTCACCATGACATTACTGGTATTCGGTACCGGTTATCTGATGGCGATGATTCAGGTTTGGGAAAACCATGCCAACAAAGATGGTGACCCGATGCTTACCGGCAAGGATTTGATAATCGCCTATAGCGGCAACCCGGATGGCACCAAGTTGGAAACCGCACTGCGTGGTTCCATGTCCGACATGCTTCCGCCGGAAAAGAAACAAGTCATCATCAACTGGCTGCATACCGAAAACAACGAAGAAGCGTTTGAAGCCACGATCAACCCCATCCTGCAGGAACATTGCATCGCCTGCCACAGCCCTGAAGCCAATCCGCACCTGCCCGATTTCACCTCGGCGGAAGGTGTGGCCAAAGTGACCGGTAAAGATGAAGGCATGACGATCCATACCTTGGTCCGCGTTTCGCACATTCACCTGTTCTCCATTACTTTCATTTTCTTCATCGTCGGCTACATCTTCAGCCACGCCTACGTTCGCCCGACCTGGTTCAAGTGCCTGGTTATCGCCGTTCCTTTCGCAACGCTGATTACCGACGTGGCTTCCTGGTATCTGACCAAGGTTTGGTCCGGCTTCGCCTGGGTGGTGATCATCTCCGGCGCATTTATGGGCATGTCGTTCGCCATCATGTGGGTGATTTCGATGTGGCAGATGTGGTTCTGGAAGGTACCCGCTGCGATCACCGAAAATCAGGGCAAGATACCCTGCATGATGAGCGAAGACTGATCCGGGTTTCCAAAAGCAAAACGGGCGGCCTGAAGGCCGCCCGTTTTGCTTTGTCTAACAGACGTCACACCTGCGGGTGCGCCCGCTCTTCAGCGCCAAACAGCTTGTTCAACGCATTC
>CAZUSF010000021.1:2708-13471 GCA_964623355.1 uncultured Thiobacillus sp.
TCACACCTGCGGGTGCGCCCGCTCTTCAGCGCCAAACAGCTTGTTCAACGCATTCAGATAGGCCTTTGCTGATGCAATGACGATGTCGGTATCCGCGCCCTGGCCATTCACGATGCGGCCATTACGGCTCAGGCGAACGGTGACTTCGCCTTGGGCATCGGTACCGGTGGTGATGTTGTTGACCGAATAAAGCAGCAAGGTGGCACCGCTTTCCACCTTCTTCTCGATGGCGCGGAAGGTGGCATCTACCGGACCGCCGCCAAATTCATCGGTGCTGAGTTCATTGCCGCCATCTGAAAGCACGATATGGGCATGCGGTGTTTCACCCGTTTCCGAGCACACTTTGAGTGAAATCAGCTTGAACCGGTCACAGGTGTCGATGCTGCCTTCTACCGCAACTAGTGCATGCAGGTCTTCGTCGAAGATTTCCCGCTTCTTGTCGGCCAGATCCTTGAAACGGGCAAAAGTTTGATTCAGCGCTTCTTCACTTTCCATGACGATGCCGAGTTCAACCAGGCGTGAACGGAAGGCATTGCGGCCTGACAATTTGCCGAGGGTCAGCTTGTTGTGACTCCAGCCGACATCTTCGGCGCGCATGATTTCGTAGGTTTCGCGGTGCTTCAGGACGCCATCCTGATGAATGCCTGACTCATGCGAGAAAGCATTGGCGCCGACAATAGCCTTGTTCGGCTGTACCGGATAGCCGGTGATTTGCGAGACCAGACGCGATGTCGGCACGATCTGAGTCGTGTCGATGCGTGAGTCGCAGCTGAAAACGTCACGCCGGGTCTTCACCGCCATCACCACTTCCTCCAGCGAGGCATTGCCGGCGCGTTCGCCGAGTCCATTGATGGTGCATTCAACCTGGCGGGCGCCATTCATCACCGCCGCCAGCGAGTTGGCCACCGCCATGCCGAGATCATTGTGGCAATGGGTGGACCAGATCACCTGATCAGAGTTTGGTACTCGCTCGATCAGTTGGCGCATCCGCTCACCCCATAGGGCGGGAATGCTGTAGCCGACGGTATCCGGCACATTCAGCGTTTTGGCGCCGGCCTTGATCACTGCTTCAAATACGCGACAAAGGAAATCCATTTCCGAGCGCACCGCATCTTCGGCGGAGAATTCGACGTTGTCGGTGTATTCCAGCGCCAGTTTCACCGCTTTGACTGCCGCTTCGACAACCTGGTCCGGTTGCATGCGCAGCTTCTTTTCCATGTGGATCGGGCTGGTCGCGATGAAGGTGTGGATGCGTCCGGAGGCGGCCGGCGAGATGGCCTCTCCGGCGGCGCGGACATCTTTCTCATTGGCACGCGCCAATGAGCAAACCGTTGAGTTTTTGACGATGCCGGCAATGCTGCGGATGGCTTCCGCATCACCTGGACTGGCGGCGGCAAAACCGGCTTCGATGACATCCACACCCAGTCTTTCGAGTTGCCTGGCGATGCGGATTTTTTCATCCTTGGTCATGGCTGCACCTGGGCTTTGTTCGCCATCGCGCAACGTGGTATCGAAAATAATCAGTTGGTCAGTCATGCTGGGCTCCATCAGCACCGCAGCCCCGTACCGAAAGGCTTGGGATTCTTGCGTTGCCTGCGCTTTGAGAAAAATGAATTTTGGCTTTGAATCTAGCCTGAAAATTGAAGATACATCCGGATGCGGGATGTGGGTTGTTCAGCTATTTCGCATTCGTCGTGGCGGCATTTTTGCGATTGAAACGACGCTTCAGCCATAGCGCATAGCCTGACAGGCCATAAGCGAGAAACAACAGGAACAGCACGATGGGTGGGTCGAGAGAGATGAGTGAAAATCCGAGCGCCATCAGAACGATGACGACAAAGGGAACACTGCGCTTCAGATTGAAATCCTTGCCGCTGTAAAAGGCCAGATTGGTGATCATGCTGAGACCGGCAAACAACGTGATGCCCCAGGCTAACCAACGCACTTCAACTCCGGTGATCTGGTTGTCCACCATCAGCCAGACAAAGCCGGCAACCAGTGCGGCAGCGGCTGGACTAGGCAAGCCCATGAACCAGCGTTTGTCCTGCACGGCCAGCATGGTGTTGAAGCGAGCCAGTCGAAGCGCAGCGGCGGCGCAGTAAACAAACGCGGCAATCCAGCCCAGCTTGCCCATATCCTTGAGTGCAAAGCTGTACATCACCAAAGCGGGTGATACACCGAACGACACCATGTCGGAAAGCGAATCGTATTCCGCGCCGAATGCGCTCTGCGTATTGGTCAGACGGGCCACGCGACCATCAAGACCGTCAAGAATCATGGCAACCAGAATCGCAACTGCGGCCAGTTCATAACTTCCATTCATCGCCTGAACGATGGCGTAAAAGCCGGCAAACAGGGCTGCTGTCGTCAGCAGATTGGGTAGCAGAAAAATGCCGCGCCGCGTCGGTTTCGGGGCAACCGCTAACTCCGCTGCTTCATCTTCAACATGTTGTCGGGTATCTGGTTCCTGCATTTTCAAAGCTTAGCCAATAGATTGCTCACACACTGGGAACAGAACAACCTGCAGATCAAGACTGACGGGAAACTCATGATCCATCCAGCTTGCCGGGTTGTTGAAAAAGAAAAAACAGGGGGAGAACAATACCAGCACATTCATCAAAAGCCAGGCATGAAGCATAAGACGAGGCAGAAATCTCATGCAATCGGGGTTTGATGGGGGGCATGATCGCAAGGCCGTGATCGATTGGAATAATCAATGGAAGCCTTCACTCGAGTGCAATTCGAGTACAAAAAAAGAATCCCTCCAGGTTGGCCTGGAGGGAAGGGTGACTGAGTCACGCATGCTTTACATCTATTTGGACCGAATGAAAGCGATCCAATAGAAGCAATCAGTTACGGCTTCTGTCGACCAGCTTGTTGGCCTTGATCCAGGGCATCATGTCGCGCAATTTTTCACCCACGGTTTCGATCGGGTGCTCGGCATTCAAGCGGCGACGGGCGGTCATCTCGGGGTAGTTGGTCTTGCCTTCGAGGATGAAGCGCTTGGCGTAATCACCGTTCTGAATATTCTTCAGCGCCTGACGCATGGCGGCACGAGACTGCTCGTTGATGACAGCTGGGCCGGTCACATACTCGCCATACTCCGCATTGTTGGAGATGGAGTAGTTCATGTTGGCGATGCCGCCTTCGTAGATCAGGTCGACGATCAACTTGAGTTCGTGCAGACACTCGAAGTAGGCCATTTCGGGGGCGTAGCCAGCTTCGGTCAGGGTTTCAAAACCCATCTTGACCAATTCCACTGCGCCACCACACAACACGGCTTGTTCGCCGAACAGGTCGGTCTCGGTTTCTTCGCGGAAGTTGGTCTCGATGACGCCACCTTTGGTGCCACCGTTGGCGGCCGCGTAGGAAAGCGCGATGTCCTTCGCCTTGCCGGACTTGTCCTGGTAAACCGCGATCAGCGATGGCACGCCACCGCCTTGCATATAGGTCGAGCGCACCGTGTGGCCAGGGCCCTTGGGCGCAATCATGATCACATCCAGGTCAGCGCGCGGCACGATCTGGTTGTAATGGATGTTGAAGCCATGCGCGAAGGCGAGCGTCGCACTCTGCTTGATGTTGGGTTCGATCTCTTTGTAATAAACGTCGGGTTGCTGCTCGTCAGGTACCAGAATCATGACCAGATCGGCACCCTTGACCGCTTCCGCGACTTCCTTGACATTCAGGCCGGCATTCTTGGCCTTGCTCCAGGATGCGCCATCTTTGCGCAAACCCACCGTGACCTTGACGCCAGAGTCCTTCAGGTTGTTGGCATGGGCATGACCCTGCGAGCCATAACCCACAATGGCGACCTTCTTCTTCTTGATCAAAGAGAGGTCGGCGTCTTTTTCGTAATAAACCTTCATGTCATTTCCTTTCGTTGCAATCAAATCTTCATGATACGGTCGCCGCGCCCGATGCCGGATGCGCCCGTTCTGACGGTTTCCAGAATGTTGGACGTGTCCACGGCCGCCAGAAAAGCGTCCAGCTTCGAACCTGGCCCAGTTAATTCAATGGTGTAAGTCTTGTCGGAAACATCCAGAATCCGGCCGCGGAAAATATCGGTCAGGCGCTTCATTTCCTCGCGTTGATCGCCGATGGCGCGCACCTTGACCAGCATCATTTCGCGTTCAATGTGGCTGCCGTCGGTCAGGTCTTGTACTTTGACCACGTCGATCAACTTGTTGAGTTGCTTGGTGATCTGTTCGATCACGTCGGCAGAACCACGCGTGACGATGGTCATGCGCGACAACGTGGCATCTTCAGTCGGCGCGACGGTGAGGGATTCAATATTGTAGGCACGCGCGGAAAACAGTCCCGCTACACGCGACAACGCGCCCGATTCGTTTTCCATGAGCAATGAGATGATGTGACGCATGGCTTAGCCTTAAAGCAGAATCATCTCGGACAAGCCTTTGCCCGCCGGGATCATAGGGAACACATTTTCGCGTGGATCAGTCAGGAAATTGAGAAACACCAGACGATCCTTGTATTTGCCAAAGGCATCGCGCAACGCTGGCTCAACATCTTCCGGTTTGTCGATGGTGATGCCGACATGGCCGTAGGCCTCGGCCAGTTTGACGAAATCAGGCAAGGAATTCATGTACGACTCGGCATAGCGTTCTTCGTAAAAGAATTCCTGCCATTGCCGCACCATGCCGAGATAGCCGTTATTCAGCAGGATCACCTTGAGCGGCAGATTCCACTCCTTGCAGGTTGAAAGCTCCTGAATATTCATCTGGATACTGCCTTCGCCGGTGACGCAGGCCACCATCGCATCCGGAAACGCCAGCTGGACACCCATCGCGGCAGGCAGACCAAAACCCATGGTGCCAAGGCCGCCAGAGTTGATCCAGCGACGAGGCTTGTCGAACTGGTAATACTGCGCCGCCCACATCTGATGCTGGCCGACGTCGGAGGTGACGTAGGCATTGCCCTGCGTCACTTCGTACAGTTTTTCGATCACGAACTGTGGCTTGATGACCGAAGCGGCGCGGTCGTACTTCAGGCAATCCTGCGCCCGCCATAATTCAATTTGTGCCCACCATGCCTTGAGTGACTGAGTATCCGGCTTGGTCGAGTCGGCATGCAGCAACTTGATGACTTCATCCAGCACCTGTGCGACATCGCCCACGATGGGAACATCGACACGCACGCGTTTTGAAATGGAAGACGGGTCAACGTCGATATGAATGATGCGACGCGCTTCTTTGGCGAAATGCTTCGGATTGCCAATGACGCGGTCATCAAAGCGCGCGCCCACCGCAAGCAACACATCACAGTGTTGCATCGCCATGTTGGCCTCTATCGTGCCATGCATGCCCAGCATGCCAAGAAACAGTGGATCGGGTGACGGATAACCGCCCAGTCCCATCAGCGTGCTGGTGGTCGGATAACCCAGCAAGCGAACCAGTTCGATGACTTGAGCCGCTGCGTTTCCCAGAACCACGCCGCCGCCGGTGTAAATCATCGGCCGCTTCGCCTCCAGCAACATCTGCGCGGCTTTCTTGATCTGGCCGCTATGTCCCTTGCTGGTGGGGTTGTAAGAGCGCATGGAAACGCTCTTCGGGTAATCGTAATGACAACGATGCTGAGTGACGTCCTTGGGAATGTCGACGACAACCGGGCCAGGCCGTCCGGTTGCAGCGATGTAGAACGCCTTTTTCATCGTGGCGGCCAGATCGCGCACATCCCGAACCAGAAAGTTGTGTTTCACGCAGGGTCGGGTGATGCCGACCATGTCCACTTCCTGAAAAGCATCCTGACCGATGGCCGGGGTTGGCACCTGCCCGGAAATCACCACCATCGGGATCGAGTCCATGTAGGCAGTCGCAATGCCAGTCACAGCGTTGGTTGCGCCGGGGCCGGAGGTCACGATTGCGACACCCACTTCGCCAGTGGCGCGCGCATAAGCATCAGCGGCATGCACGGCCGCCTGTTCATGACGGACCAGAATGTGCTTAAAGGCGGTCTGCTTGTAAATTTCGTCGTAGATGTTGAGTACAGCGCCCCCGGGGTAGCCGAACAGGTGTTTCACCCCTTCGTCCCGCAAGCAGCTAACCACGATCTCCGCACCGGTCAATTCCATGTCTGCCATGGTGAGATTATCTTGTTCGTCCAAAAGGGCTCAACACTAGCGACTGCGCCAATTTAGGTCAAGCTGGACGCTTGCCGCGATGCGGAAATGAAAAAGGGATCTGGATAAATCCAAACCCCTTCGATTGGTGGGCTGTGAGTGGCTCGAACACTCGACCTACGGATTAAGAGTCCGCTGCTCTACCAACTGAGCTAACAGCCCTTATTGGTGGGTCGGGCGAGATTCGAACTCGCGACCAACGGATTAAAAGTCCGCTGCTCTACCGGCTGAGCTACCGACCCAGAAAAGTCCGCAATTATTCTAAAAAAACTCCTGGCGGTCAACCGGGAATCGCGCGTAATTCATATTAATAGGTTGTTGTTTTGGCCGGCTTCTTGGCTGCGGGGGCCGTATTCGCTGGCGCACGTGTTCCAGGCTTGCTGTAAGTGACTTCCTGGATCGGAGTGGTGGGGGTTGCATCTGACCGTTTGCCGCCAGCGAACTGGGTGTTCTTGGCATTGTAGGCATCCATAAACGCAAGAATCTTGTTCATCCTAACTTGTCCAGGAATGAACATGACGATTTCGCCATTCGGATCATAGATGTAGGAAGTGGGGTAAAAATCGACAGGTCCAACCTGCCGGAACGGGCTGTCAGGATTGCGGCGAGCACCACCCGCGACGACAGCATGAAACTCGATACTGTGTCTGTTCGCGGTGTCCTTGACGATGCTCTCGTCAGGGCCGTAGTCGAGACCAACGCCGATCACCACAAAATCTTTTCGTTTGTTGAGTTCGTTGAGCGTGGGAACCTCAACCCAACAAAGCGGGCACCAAGGCGCCCAGAAATTGACTAGAACCCACTTGCCCTTGAAATCAGACAGTTTGAGGGATTTGCCATTCACATCGACAAACTCGAAGTTGATCGCTTTGGTCGGTCCGGAATTGGCCACGACGGGAGCCGCTGGCATTAATGCCGCCAGTCCCATCATCAATGAACCTATCAACAGCTTACGCATTGAAACCCCTTTCAAACTAGAGCGCATGTACGCGCTGATTTAATTCATTATCGACCGCATGTTGCATAACTTGAATGAAACATTTGCATCAGGCGTCTCGCATCATCAGGTAATACTGAATCTTCATGGTGATGGCAGAACCCGCGACGATGCCAAAGAATACGATGAATGAGCTGATCGCCAAAGTGGAAACGCCCGTTACGGCTTGACCGATGGTGCAGCCCATTGCAGTAATGCCACCAAACCCCATCAGGATAGCCCCTAGGATATGTCGGAACATGTCTTGTGGCGAGTTGAAATATTCCCAGCGGAAGCTTCGGCTCAATAATGAGTAAATAAATGAGCCAACTATGATGCCGAACACGCTGGCTATGCCAAAGGTAATTCGTTTGTCACGCCAATATGCCCAGAGATCCATGGTGTAGGCGAGAGGGCCTACAAAAGTCATCGACTCCGGGCCGCGAGAATCGGTTCCGAGATAGGTCAATTCCATCGTCTCCGGGTCTTCACCGAAGCCGAGATAGCCGGTTGCATACCAACCTGCAACGACCACGCCGCCGACCGCAATGCCGGCCAGCAGGTTATCGCGATTCTGGCGAAATTCTTTGTTGGCAAAGACAAAAACCAGGATCAGCAGAGATAGAACAACCGCCACCGCCAGATGTGACACCTTGTCGGTCATGCCCAGCAGGTGTGGCAGTGTTTGCAAGCCATCCAATTGCACGGTGACGGCATCTGCACGCAAAACGCTGTCAACAAAGATGCGCAGAATTCCATTCATGGTTACCAGCGCGGTATAGCCAAGGAAGATGAAAACGACGATGGATTTCAGGTTGCCGCCCCCGAGTCGGACCAAGGTGCGCTGCCCGCAACCTCCGGCCAGTGTCATGCCCAGGCCGAAGGTCAAGCCGCCAACAAGTGCTGCCAACCAATACACGGTACCGCGGGTGTAATAGGCCTGGCCGAGATCCACCAGCGTCAAATAGGCCAGGACATTGGTTCCCAATATGGCCAAGCCAATACCGAGCAGCCAGGCCCGCATGCGTCCCCAATCGCCCATGTTGACGACATCTGAAACCGCACCCATGGTGCAGAAACTGGTTTTGTTGGCCATGAATCCAAAAATCAACGCCAGGAAAAAACCGGACCACGCAACGACCAGTGCAGGGTTTTCTACCGTATCCACGTTTTTATCTCCTCATATATTCCGGGTAATTTGATACTTTAATTGCTACTGCCTCGTCGAGGCATCCGAGCGGACAGAAAACATCAATCTATATATCGGGTTGGGTCGGGTAGCCCGGCTTGCTCGAAGCCTTGACGACGCAAACGACAAGAGTCGCAACGACCGCAAGCCCGGCCTTCAATATCGGCTTGATAGCAAGAAACCGTACGCCGGTAATCTACCCCTAAGCGTAGGCCTATCTGGACGATTTGTGCTTTGGTCAGGTTAATTAAAGGAGCCCGGATATCAATTGGGGCGCCGTTGACGGCTCGTTTGGTCGCAAGATTGGCGAGTTGTTGAAACGCAACGACGAAATCCGGCCGGCAGTCGGGATATCCCGAGTAATCGAGCGCGTTGATTCCGATATAGATCGCCTCGGCATCCAGGACCTCAGCCCAACCTAGCGCTAGCGAGAGCATGATGGTGTTACGCGCCGGCACATAGGTGACCGGGATGCCTTCGCTGGCTGATTCCGGAACTGCGATTGAGGCATCGGTCAACGCGGAGCCACCAAAAGGGCCCATATCCAGCCGCATGACTCGATGTTCTGCCGCCTCCAGTTCAAGTGCCTGCAAACGCGCGGCTTCCAGTTCGGCATGATGGCGCTGCCCATAATCCAGACTGAGTGCGTAGCAAGTCAGCCCCTCGGCGCGTGCAATCGCCAACGTAGTGGCGGAATCCAGACCGCCGGATAACAAGACCACCGCTCGACTCATCGGCCTTTTGCCTCCTGCCATAAGATTTTGTGCAATTGCACCTGCATCCGCACAGGCAGGCCATCACGCAATATCCATTGTGCAAGATCGGTGGGGTTGATCTGATTCCAGACCGGTGAGAACAGAATCGGACAACGCTGATGAAGCCGATACTCTGCCAACACGTCTTTCGCCCAGAGGTAATCGGCTTCATTGGCAAGCACGAATTTCACTTCGTCACGTGGCGTAAGCGCATCCAAATTTGCCCAGTAATTACGTTCAACTTCGCCTGAGGCCGGGGTTTTTAGATCGACGATACGGGAGACGCGGGGATCTACACCGGCTACATCAAGCGCTCCGCTGGTTTCCAGTGAGACGTCAAAACCTGCGTCACAGAGGGCGCTGAGGAGTTCGTGACACGGCTTTTGTGCGAGCGGTTCACCGCCAGTGACGGTGACATGATGGGTTGGATAATTCCGCACTTGTGCCAGGATATCTTCCACGCTCAACCACTCGCCGCCCTGAAAAGCGTAATCCGTGTCGCAATAAACGCAGCGTAATGGACAGCCGGTCAACCGGATGAAAACGGTAGGCAAGCCGACTCGGCTGGCTTCACCTTGCAATGAGAAAAAGATCTCACTGATTCGAAGACGACTTGCCGACAAGATGGGACTAGTTCAGTGTGGCAAGCAGTTTCTTGCCATTTTCGGCTGCTTTGCTTGACGCATGATTGGTCAACAGGCGATTCAGCGTTACCTGTGCCAATGCTTTTTCATCCATCTGGATCTGCGCCCGTGCCAGCGATAAAAGTGCGTCAGGTACCTTGGGACTGTTGGGATACTCTTCCAGTAAACGGGTATAACTCTCTGATGCAGCTTTGAAGTTGGACAGCCCGGTCACCTGCGAGATGCCGATCCAGTACAACGCATTTGCTGCCAGCGGACCGGAGGGGTACTGACTGATAAATCTCTGGAACGCGACGATAGCTTCGCGGTATTTGCCGGATTTGATCAGGCCATGCGCGATTTCATACGCTGTCGTTTCGGATTCCGAATCGGTCTTCTGCATCAACGGCGAAACGACCAGCGATTGCGAGGTCTGTAATCGGATGGAATCAACGGGAGGCGGAACAGGCGCTGGCCGGTTGGCAATTTCCTTGATTCGCTCGTCGAGATCAAAAAACAGATCTTTTGTACGTTTATCTGCCGATTCCTGGCGGTATGTCTGCTCTTCCTGAGCACCACGCAAGCGCGCAACTTCCGATTTCAGGGCGTCGATCTGGTTCAACAAGCCAAGCAAGCCCTGATTTTGAAGTTTTGCTTCTAGTTGGGTGAGTCGATCGTTCTGCACCTGAACCAACTGGTTCAGTTCGTTTACGCGCGCGACCGCATCCTCCAATGGGCCCGCGATGCTGGCTTGGGTGGCGATTACAGCGATTGAAAGGACTGCGAGCGCGGTTAGTTTCATGTCAGATCACTCGCCCTGATACAGGATCTCGGTGCGACGGTTCTGCGCCCATGCACTTTCATCATGGCCTTCGGCAACCGGTTTTTCCTCGCCCAGTGAAACCGCTTCCATTTGCGCATCCGTCACGCCAAGCACATTCAACGCGTTGTAAACGCTCTCGGCGCGTCGTTGACCCAATGCCAGGTTGTACTCACGGCTGCCACGTTCGTCGGCATGACCCTGGAGAATCAATCGAGCTGAATTCTCCTTGATCAGATACTTGGCATGCATTTCGAGCAGGGT
>CAZUSF010000021.1:13571-18082 GCA_964623355.1 uncultured Thiobacillus sp.
AAGTGCTTTTGCCGTGATGTTCGGGTCTTGGGTGCCAGAAGTGCTGGCTGAATAGGATTTATCGCTGATCACCGCAACGGTATCCGGTTTTGCATCAGGTCTCGCGGAGGAGGTTCCGGTGGTGGCAATCAACTCGCGGTCTTCGATGCTGGCCTCTTTCATGGGCGTATCAGCACAACCCGATAGCAATACGCTGATGAGCGCTAAATGAAGCAGATATTTCATGAGATCTCCCGGAAGAAAATAAAAATGCAGTGAATTATCCAGCTGCTATAGCAACTAAAAACTCTATTCTAGACAATCCACGCATCACAGGTCGGTAATCAAGGCGCTTATCAGGCATGCCTCTGTTTGCAATACAAAATTAACAATAACACTTCACTTGCCCCAGGTTGGCTCGCGCAAATCGCCACTTTGCGATAAACGCTGCCGGACTTTGCCGTCGACGCTGACCGTGGCCAGCACGCCGCGCCCATTTACCAGCGTGGCATAGAGTATCTGGCGGTCATTCGGCGCAAAACTGGGTGACTCGTCATAGATGGTATCGGTCAGCACGCGCATCTGGCCGCTAGCCAGCTCCAGCACGGCAATGTGGAAGCGTCCTTCCCGCCGGTGCACGAAGGCAAGGGATTTCCCATCCTGGGACAAGGCGGGCGAAACATTGTAGCCACCCTCGAAGGTGACTCGGCTGATACCGCCATCAACCAGCGAAGCTTTGTAAATCTGGGGTGTGCCGCCGCGGTTGGAAGTAAAGAACAGCCAGCGTCCATCCGGGCTAAAAACCGGTTCGGTATCCAGCGCGCCGCCGCGGGTGAAGCGGGTCACTTCGCCGCTGATCAGGTCCAGCATATAGATTTGCGAGGTTTCGTCTTTCGACAGTGTCACCGCGAGTTTGCGGCCGTCAGGCGACCAGGCGGGGGCGGAGTTGGAGCCGCGAAACTTGGCGACGGCGCGGCGTGTGCCATCCGCCAGATTCTGCACATAGACGACGGGTTTCTTGTCCTCGAACGAGACGTAGGCCAAACGCTTGCCATCGGGTGACCAGGCCGGCGAAATCAGGGGTTCCGGCGAGGTGGTGATGGTGACCGCGTTGTGGCTATCGGCATCCGCAACCTGCAATTCGTAGCGTCCACCATGTTTCAGGATATAGGCGATACGTCCGGAGTAGCTGCCCGGCTCGCCGAGCAGAACCTCATGCACCTGGTCGGCAATCTTGTGCGCTACAACCCGTAAACCGCTGGCTGGCGTGGTGTAGGCCATCGCCGCAAGTTGCGTTTCGCGCACCGCATCGAGCAGCCAGAAACGAACTTCCAACAGGTTGCCCACCGCTGGCAATACCTGTCCTACCAATACTGCGTCCGCGCCGCGACGTTTCCAAGCCGATAAAGACAGACTCTTTGGGTCAGCCGGAGATACGCTGTCACTACTCGGCACCATCGCGAAATATCCGCTACGTCCCAAATCCGCTGCCACCACTTCGGCGATGCTGGATATCGCGCCGGAACGTGAGCGATCAGGCTGGCTGTCGTTAAAAGGCAAAACGGCGAGCGGGATACGATTCGATGCACCACCGACAATCTCGATGGTCATCATCGCGTGCGCCGGCAACGCCGCCAGGACAAACAAAAGAGCAAGAATCAGGCGCATGAGCATGGCGAAATCGGGTTGGGTCACAGATCAATCAGCACGGGTTAATTGAAGCTTTCTGCATCATCGGATGGCCGAAACTTCAGCGTCAAGCCATCACGAAACTGCTGTGCGGCCTGGCGATCGCTGGGTAATGGCAGCGGCGATGCTTTGAAAATGGCACGTTCGACCGCGCCATCGTACAAAGGTTGCCCGCTGGTGCTGATCAAAGTCACGCGAACAACTTCGCCGTTGGGCAACAAACTGACCTGAAAGATGACTTCGGCATCGCCCTTCAGGCTCTTTGGTAAAACCAGCGCATCGCGAATCTTGGCGCGAATGCGCTCCTGGAAATCAAGCACCATGCGCGCTTGGCCGCTGACCCTGGAACGACTCTGCATGGCGTTAAGTTGCGAGCTTTCGGCGGCCAGTTCTTCGCGCATCTGGCGCGCCAAATCCTGATCAATCAGACGCCGTGATTGTTCGCGTCTTTCCTGATCGGCCAACAGCTTTTCCTGACGTTCCCTTTCCAGTCGCGTTGCCTCCACCCGTGCGGCTTCTGCGCGCTCCAGCTCTGCCTTGCGCAATGTCTCGACACGTTTTTCCTCCGCCAGCTTTAATTCCTGTTTCTTCTGCAACTCAAGCTGAACTTCATCGGCACGGCGCTTTTCCTCGGCGCGCTTCTTCTCAGCCTTTTCAAGAGCGATTTGTGCTTGGTCAGGCTGTGCCGGCAGCGGTTTGGGTGGAGCGGCAACCGGGGGTTTCGGCTCGGCTGTGGGCTGCGGTAATGCTTCAGGTGCGGGCGCTTGTTTGGGCAATTGATCGGGCATCGGCGCGAACTCTGCGGCCGGGATAGGCGGCTGCAGGACAGGCAGATCGGCCCACATTTCGGCTTCGATCGGCAATTGCGGCGGGTTTTTCCAGGACACGCCGATCATCAGCGCAAGCAGCAGCAAGCCATGCATCAGCAGCGCCAGGCCGCCGGCCGAGACATGCTGCAAGCGATGCGGCGCAATCATGGCTGCACCGGTTTGACCAACAGCCCGACGCGCGCCACGCCTAGGGTTTGCAAGGTATCCATCACCCGCATGACCGATTCGTAACGCACGCTTTTATCTGCCGAAATCACCACCGGCTGCTGCGGCGTGGTTTTCTGGCGTGCCCGGATGGCTGCGGCGAGGCCGACTTCTGTAACCATTTCGCCTTCTTCATTGGTGCTGCGATCGCGCAACAGCAAACTGCCATCGAGCCGGATCACTACTTCCAGCGGCGCCACCGGCGCCACCGCGCTCTTGCCGATGCTGGGCAGCTCGACCTGACTCGGATTGATGAACGGCGCGGTAACCATGAAGATCACCAGCAGTACCAGCATGACGTCGATATATGGCACGACGTTGATCTGGTTGACTGCCTTGCGGGTGCGGCGCGGAATCATGTTCGCCCCATCTCCTGTTGCAGGATGTTGGAAAACTCTTCCATGAAGATGTCGTAACGACTAGCCAGACGGTCGATGTCGTGGGTGAAGCGGTTGTAGGCAATCACTGCCGGAATCGCGGCAAACAGGCCAATTGCGGTGGCGATCAATGCTTCGGCGATGCCAGGGGCGACGTGTGCCAATGTCGCCTGCGCCACATTCGATAGACCGCGGAACGCATTCATGATGCCCCAGACGGTGCCGAACAGGCCGATGTAGGGTGACACCGAGCCGATCGTGGCTAGAAACGGCAGATACGACTCGACCTGATCCATCTCGCGTTGATAAGCGGCGCGCATCGCCCGTCGCGCGCTTTCGATCACCGTCTGCGGCGCGACATTCAATTTGCGTTTGCTGCGGAATTCGCGCCAGCCGGCACGAAACACTTCTTCCAGGCTGCTGCGGCGATCTTCCTCATCGGCGCGTTTGACGATCTCGGTATGGCCGCCGCCCCAGAATTCGCGCTCGAACAACTCGGCCTGCAAACGTTCGCGACGCAGCGTGAAAATCTTCTCGAAGATCAGCCACCATGATGCAACCGAAGCAAACAACAACAATAACAACACGCCTTTCACCACCCAGCTTGCCTGGAGGATGAGAGTAATGAACGACATATCCTGGCTCAGGGCGATATCCATCAGATCAGGGCTCCGAATGCTTGACTCACAATGTCCGGCATTCTAACGGTGCGAAAACGGCTCTGTTGCACGCAGACGATTTTGACCCGGGCTTGCAACAGCAAATGTTCGTCGCGCAGCACCAGTTGATGCATGCTCAAACTGGCGCTGCTTGTTCCGGTGAGTTCACAGCACAAGCCAGTGGATGTTTTTCCAGACAGAGATGCGACAACCATTCGGTGTACGCGCATTCAAGAATATTCAAACAGTTGGCGTAATACGCGACGACGCCAGCAGGAGCGGACCGGCGTGTTGAGTGTCTATAGAAAGCGAGTGAGGGGCGCGTAAATAAAGGGTCGCCATAAGATTTTGCAATGTCCAAAAAAATGTCAATTTCTCTTCCTCTCGGCTCATTGATGTCGATATTCGAATTTGCTCGGGTCTGATGCCGACAGCAATTATGCTCAATTCCCTCAATTCCTTCCGCTCAAAACCCGCCTGATGGGTGCAAAGCCCCTGTCGGAGGTGATAGGACGGGACACAGGGTGCCCACCCTCAATGGTCTGGAACACTGACTGGGTTGGCCCACCTGGAAAAGGAAATATTCACACTGGCAGCCTACAGAAGCCAACTCAGCCCTTCTGACATATCGATCCCAGAGAAGGGCGCCCTTTTTGAAGGCGGACATTGGCGAATGGCCGGTTTCAGGTCAAGGAGACCGGCAGTTCCGGCAGCCTGAAAGTCGGCCTTAAAAGCACTCTACATAAGGCTGAACACCCGTCACACAAAGTGAT
>CAZUSF010000022.1:0-17721 GCA_964623355.1 uncultured Thiobacillus sp.
ACGATAGCGGATGGCGGCTGGAATCACCGGGCAACCAGCATCGACCGCGGGTTGAAACAATGACGGGAAAAAGGTGCGCATGTCCTGGCCATCCGAGGTCGTGCCCTCTGGAAAAAAGGCCAGGCATTCGCCGGCCTCCAGCTCGGCCGCCATTTCCTGATTGACGCGAATCGCATCCGACTTTTTCTCGCGCGTAATGAACAACGTGCCGGAAGCCTTGGCCAACTGGCCGAGCAATGGCCAATCACGCACCTCCGCTTTCGAAATGAAGCGCACCGGCAACAAGCTGTGCAACACGTGGATATCCAGCCAGGAAACATGATTCGCCACCAGCAACGTGCCACCGACGGGCGGTGCACCGCTGACGCGCAGGGTGATGTTCAGGATACGCATCAGCTTGCCGGCCCAGGCCAGCAACTGCCGGTCGCGGGCGGCGCGGTCCATGCGTTGATAGAGGAACATCGCCGTCGCCACCCCGGTGAGAACCAGGCTGGTCAGACGCACTATCTTGATGATCGGACGCAGCAAAATAAGTCAACCTGTGTTTCGCATGCCTGCCGCGATGGCGTTGATCGAACGCAACAAAGGTTCCAGCCAGGGACTGTCTGCCACCTCATCCTGACGCAACTTGCGCAGCAATACGATCTGGATGTGATTCAGCGGATCGAGGTACGGATTGCGCTGATTCAACGAAATCGCCAGTTCCGGCGACTCTTCCAGCATGGTCTGGATATCCGCCACGTTGAGGATTTGCCGAATGCTGCGCTGATACTCTTCGCGTATGGTTTCGTACACCCGCTTGCCGCTGGCCGGATCAAGACACAGGCTGGCGTATTCGCGCGCGATGTTCATGTCGGTTTTGGTCAACGCCATTTGCGCATTCGACAGCAACGTGCGGAAGAACGGCCAGTCGCGATACATTTGCTGCAACTTGGCCAAGCGAGACAAATCGTTGCCGCGCCAGCTCTCCAGCGCTGCGCCGATACCGTACCAGGCCGGCAATGCGTGACGCGACTGGCCCCAGGCAAACACCCAGCCAATGGCGCGCACCGAGTCTTTCGAGCGGTCGCCCTGCTTTCGGTGTGACGGACGTGAACCAATGTTCATCAGGCCGATTTCACGCACCGGGGTGGCTTCGTAGAAATAATCCAGGAAACCGGGCGTGCGCTCGGTCAGCATGCGGTAGTGCCGTTCGCCGGCATGCGCGATCTCGTCCATGATGCCGAGATAATCCTTGCGATCCGGCTGCACGCTTCCAATCAGATGGCTACTGGCGCGCATCAATCCGCTGACGCCCAGGGTCAATTCATAAACTGCCGTTTCCATGTTGTTGTATTTGTAGAACAACACTTCGCCCTGTTCGGTCAGCTTCAGCTGGCCGCGCACCGTGCCAGCAGGCTGCGCCAGAATCGCCTCGTAGGTCGGGCCGCCACCGCGACCAAGCGTGCCGCCGCGACCGTGGAACATGCGGCAGGGAATGCCGGCTGCCTGCGATACCGCGACGATTCGTTTCTGTGCGTCATACAGGTTCCAGGCCGAAGCCATGATGCCGCCGTCCTTGCACGAATCGGAGTAGCCGAGCATGACTTCCTGGCCCTGCCCTTCGGCAGCGAGCAACTGGTGATAAACCGGGAGTTGGTAAAGCTGGGTCAATACCAATTCGACGCGTTGCAAGTCGTCAATGGTCTCGAACAACGGCGACACGCCAAGATGGCAAAACCAGTTCCCGGCCAGTCGCCCCGCCAGCCCCGCTTGCGAAGCGAGCAACATGACTTCCATCACATGCGAAGCCGAATGGGTCATTGAAATGACATATTTTCCGAAACAGGCCGCGCCGTAAGTCCGCCGCGCATGCGCGATGAGCTGGAACAGGCGCAGGGTTTCCTGTGTTTCCGGGGCCAGGCTGGCAGGGTCAAACAGCAGTGCGTTCGGATTCGCGATTGCGTCGCTCAGCAATTCCAGCCGCGCATTCTCGTCCAGCGCCAGATAGTCAACATCCAGCGCCGCACGCAACACATCCGCCACCGCCTGGCTATGCCGCTTCGATTCTTGCCGCACATCGAGCTGCAGAAGATGGAAACCAAAGGTCTCGACCAACCGGATCAGATCCAGCACTTCGCGATCGGCGACTTCGTTATCGCCATGGCTGATCAAGGAATCGCGAATCAGATGCAGGTCTTTCAGGAACGCCTTATCGCTGGCATAGCCGGGTTGCTCGGAATTGAAGTCATCTTCACGTTGCGCAATCTCGAGATTGCGGCGGATGCGCAGCCACATGATTTCCAGCTTGCGTCGGTACGGCTCCTGCAGATAGCGCTTTTCATTGGCTCCCAGCATGGCGCCGGCCTGTACCACGTCCTGATCCAGATCAGCCATAAAGGCATCGGAGGGGCGGCAAAGCCGGATCGAATACGAAAGTTGATCGCTCAATAATTCGAGGCGACGCAGGTATTCCGTGTAGGCGGTCTGCGCCTGCATGCGCCAGGCCATCGCAGTGACCTGGGTGGTGACCAGCGGATGCCCATCGCGATCGCCACCAATCCAGGAACCGAAGCGAAGGAAGCTGGGCGAGCCGATCTCCTGCAGCGCCTGCGGACCATAAATATCTGCAAGCGCGCGGTTGAAATTGCGATAAACCTGGGTCACCGCCTGAAACAACGACAACGGAAAATACGACAGGCCGGTACGTATCTCGTCGCTGACATCCAGTTTTCCGGCGCGCACCTCGTCGGTGTTCCACAGGATATGGATCTGATTCGAAAGTTGCCGCACCGCCTCATTACGATACATGCCGCGCACGCGCGGATCATCCAGCGTTTCGATGGACAGAAAAATATTCCGCAGTGCACCTTTGATGGTGCGCCGTTTGGCCTCGGAAGGATGCGCAGTAATGACCGGCAGGTAGCACAACTGATTAAACAGTGGCTTCAGATCCTCCGCCGCGACGCCCTGATCATGCAACGCATGCAAAGTGTCATGGAATGATCCCGGCCACATCTTGGCGCCTTGACGGACCGCGAGTCGGCGTTGATGCAACGCCACCACCTCCTCGACGATATTGATCAGGCTGAAATAGAGGTTGAAGGCTCGAATGATCTGGCTGAGCGCTTCCGGCTCCTGCTGATCGATCAGCGCGATCAACTGCTTGCGACGGGTTTGCGACTCGCGAGCGCGCAGCGCAACGAAGCCGAGCCTCAAATCGGCGATGGCTTGATAAACCGACGGCGCCAATTGGCGTTTCAGGACTCGGCTGAGGAGAACGTTGAGCAGACGCTCACGCACTCGGAGCTCTTTCAGAAGATCAGGAGAAGTATGTGATGTTCCCAACATGTTGCTTTCCAGCGTGGCATGAACGGGAACAGATAGTGCCATCGCTTGCCGCTGCTGACGAACCCCGCGATGAAATTGGTTCGCCAGCCGCAATCAAAGTGCGTTGTTAACGCAACCGGAAATGCCCGACCAGAGACTTCAGTTCGCGCGCCAACTCCACCAACTCATCGCCAACGCCACGGGTTTCTGCCGCATCCTTGGCCGTGCGTTCGGCAATTTGGCCAATAATGGCGACGCGTTGATCAACGTTGTCAGTCAGGCTCACCTGGCCACGCACCGATTTCTCCATCTCCGCATTCAGCGCACGAATATCCGACACTCGCACCACAATCTGATCCAGCCCCCCCACCGCGTTACCCAAGGCCTGGCTATGCTGCGAAGCGGTTTCGCGCGCGGCGTGCATGACCTGAACGGCACGCTTGGCTTCCTGCCGCAATTGCATGACGATTTCGTCGATGCTGCGGGTCGAATCATGTGACATGTTGGCCAACTTGCGAACTTCATCCGCCACGACAGCAAAACCTCGGCCCATTTCGCCGGCACGCGCGGCTTCGATAGCCGCATTCAACGCCAGCAGATTGGTTTGCTCAGCGATGCCTTTAATCACATCAAGCACCTCGCTGACATTCTGGCTACGCTGGTCCAGCGCTTCGATCACTTCAGCTGCCTGCTGAATTTCCCTGACCAGGGAAAGAATGCCATCGATCGCCTCACGCGTTGTTTGCGTCGTTTTGCTGGCTTCTCTATCAGCGTACACCGAAGCTTCGACGGTCCGGGCGGCGCTATCACCGGCTTCCGATGCGATATGTTTCAAATCGCCGATCGAATGCACCATGGATTCCGCCTCATTCAATTGCTGACCGGCAGCTTCAGCGGTCTGGCTGGATGATGATGCGATCCTGTCGGCGGCAGAAGACAAGCGCTCCGACGTTTCCGTGACCAGACTCAAGCTGGAACCGAATTTGTCGAGCATGCCGTTGATCGCCTGTGCCAACGAACCGACCTCATCTTTGCTGTCTATTTGAATGCGCTGGGTTAAATCAGAGTTTTGTTCGATAGCCTGCATCGAAGCCCGCATTCTTGACAGCGGCAAGATGACAATCCCCCGCAACAGCCAGACGACCAAAGCGATACCCAAAATCGACAACAACAGATTCAGGCCTGCAACTATCAGGAGATTGCTGCGAAACTCGCCATCCAGTTGTTTCAAAGAGAATGTCATGCGAATCGCACCCAGCACGGTTCCCTGCGGAACCTGGTGGCAGGTCAGACAGTTGGTTCCCATGTAATTGGCAACCGCCGGCAGGGGGGTCAGGATGGTAACAAAGCGTCCGTTGGCATCTTTTCCGAATAGATTGACCGCTTCCCCTTGCAATGCACGTTGATCCAGATCATCACGTGGCTTGCTCGGGTTGGACGTCACGCCATCGAGGACATTGGGAGCGTGAACAATGCGAATTTCACTTACGCCGGGTGTCGAGAGGACTTTCTTGCGCAAGGACTCATGCTGATCCATGGTGCCAGTCAGCATCATCGTATTGATGCCGTCGAAGTAGGATTGCGACATGACCTTGGCTTTATCAAGTGCAATATCCTGTGCCAGCGACCGTTCATTATTTGCGGTCAACCAGGTTGATGTCGCCAGAACAGCAACAAAAATCAACGTAATGGCCAGAATAATCTTGGACTGTACTGAACTCGTAGCGATATCGGGCATGGCAGGAGCTTTCAAATCAGATCTGGCTACGACACGGCTCAACCACCGTGGACTTAATCGTATATCGACCGGATTAGCATATTTCTTTAACCTTGTTACAAATTTTCAGGATGAAAAATGGGCTGACATAGAGTCAGCCCATTTTGATCACTCGGAGTGAATGGCCGTCAAAAAATCAGTTGCCGCCCTCATGAGATTTCTGTGCCAGTTTGTACCAAAGGTACAAACCCATGGCGATAATGAAACCAATGGTAAACAGGGTCAGCAAGCCAATGTCCGAACCGAATAACTCTTTCATTACGACGTCCATTTTTCTGCTCCTTTAAAGTAGCAATTACGGGGGGGTGATTTGTGAGTCATTGGCAAGCCTGAGCCCACCGGTCAGCGGCAAAATCAACTCACCGGAAAGGCGCCAGGATTTGTCATCCGGCTCCAGAATCCATTGCCGCTTGCCTGCCTTGCCCTCAGGCAGAAGTGCCGAATAAACGCCCTGACCTCTGTTGTGAAGTTGAATCTTCATATCCTGATCATCATGGCTTGGATGCAGCAAAAGCAGCTCAAGACTTGCAGGCATTGAGGGCAACCGGCCAGACAGGATAATTTGCGCTTCTGTATTGGAAATCACGAGTTGACCTGTGATTGAATTCGCAGCTGCAAACGCCTCCTTGGCAGTATTTTTTAACGGCGCCATGCCTTCCTTTTGATAACCCGCATTCACCATTGGATTCGGATCATTCGCCGCAATATAAAGGGTGGTGAAACTTGCGATCACGGCAACTGCGGGCAAACCCGCCACCAACCAGACCATGGGCTCTTGCCACCAGCGCGGATGACTCGTCGTTTCTCTCATCAATATTCAACCTTATTTCAAGAAGCTGGATTTCGCTTCCCGCAAGATGCCGGAATCGTCATCAGCTTTAATAGTAAAGACAATAGGCATGCTGGGACGCTTTAACGCACCGGGATCGGCCTGCAATACCACATTGACATTTTGAGTGCCCAAGGCAGGAATCTCCACACTCTGGCCCGAGACCAGCGTCATCCCTTGAATACCACTCGCTTCAATTGTGAAACGATGTGGTTTGCTATCCATATTGATTACTTGAAGGCGATAAAGGTTCTCGATCTGGCCGTTATCAGCCAAACGAGACAGTACCAGGCGGTCGCGTATGACATCGGTTCTCAACGGCACACGATTCGCCAGTGTGTAGACAAAAGCCACACAAATTGCCGACAGCAAGAACATATAAGCTATCGTGCGGGGCCGGAAAGTGTGTTTGACAATTTCCTTGTCAGGGTATTTGCCATCAATCGCGTTCTGCGTCGAATACCGAATGAGGCCTTTCGGATAATCCATTTTCTCCATCACCTGATCACATGCATCGATACACGCCGCGCAGCCGATGCACATGTATTGCAATCCATTGCGGATATCGATTCCGGTGGGGCAGACTTGCACGCAGATACCGCAGTCAACGCAATCACCCAGACCAGCTGCTTTGTAATCAATATTTTTCTTGCGACCACCACGCGATTCGCCGCGCCGATAATCATAAGTGATGATCAGCGTATCCTGATCAAACATCACGCTCTGAAAACGTGCATAGGGACACATGAATTTGCACACTTGTTCGCGCATGAATCCAGCGAAACCCCAGGTTGCAAAGGCATAAAAGAATATCCAGAAAGTTTCCCAAGGGCCGAGTGTCCAAGCCAGGAATGAAGTACCGAGTTCAGAAATCGGGGTGTAATAGCCGACAAAGGTAAAGCCGGTCCAGAGCGAAAGTGCCACCCACGCAACATGCTTGCCACCGCGACGAATGATCTTGTTAGCCGACCACGAGGCTTCATTCAGTTTCTTTTGTTTATTGTGATCACCCTCAAACCAGCGCTCAATCCAGATAAACAATTCGGTGTATACCGTCTGCGGGCAGGCAAAACCACACCATAAGCGGCCGGCAACGGCGGTGAATAGGAATAGCGCCAGCGCGGAAATAATCAGGATTGCAGCCAGCCAGATAAAGTCTTGCGGCCAAAACACCCAATCAAACAAATAGAATTTACGTGCCCCAAGGTCAAACAGAACTGCTTGGCGGTCATCCCAACTTAACCACGGCAACCCGTAGTAAAGGACTTGGGTGAACAGAACCAACCCAACACGCCAATAATTGAAAACCCCGGAAACAGCGCGTGGGTAAATCTTCTGGTGGACGGCATAGAGTGATTGTTCTTGTTCACCCTCCGTATTCTGGATGATTGGGATTATGGGTTTTTGATCCGCCACAAGAAGCCTCTTTCGATATTGCGATGTCTGACCAGAATAGGCCCACCCCATTGCTCAAGAAGCCACCGAACTCAACCAAAACCTAGCGCACTAAACCAGCGCGGCAAGTTTTCTGCACGGTGATCTTTCTGATTTCCCGGAAGCGAAACGGCTCAGAGAACCGCTTCGCTTCCGGGACCGGCAACGACGCCAGCCCCGTTTAATGACTACAAACTTACATGGCAGGCGCAGCAGCTTCCAGCGCGGCAGGCTCTGCCGCAACCTCAGGTGCTACCTCAGGCTCGACCGGCGCCGGTTTCTGGCCACCACCCAAACCCCAGACATACGCCGATAGCAGATGCACCTTGTTCTCGCCCAGGAGTTCAAGTTGCGCCGGCATGCCACCCTTACGACCCTTAACGATACTTTCCGTAATGGCAGCTTCAGTACCACCGTATTGCCAAGCATCATCAACGATGTTCGGGAAGCCAGCGGCAGCGATGCCCTTGCCATCTTCACCGTGACAACCGGCGCAAGCGGCATACTTTTCCTTGCCTACGGATGCCAAAGCGGCATCATGCGGCTTGCCACCAAGTGCCAGTACATAGTTAGCCACCTCCTTGGCGCCCTGTTCGTCACCCGCCAGACCGCCAGGCATTTCAGCTACCAGGCCGTTGACCAGGGTGCGCTTGATGTCATCCGGCGTACCACCGAATAGCCACAGGTTGTCAGTCAGGTTGGGGAAGCCGGCACCACCCTGACCACTGGAACCATGACACTGGGAACAGTAGGTTAGATAAAGGTGTTCGCCCATTTTTTTGGCCGTCGGATCTGCCGCAACCGCCATGATGTCCATACCGGCAAACGGCTGGAACACCTTGTCGAACTCGGCATCAACTCGGGTCTTTTCATCTTGCCATTGATTGGCGGATGACCAGCCCAGCACTCCTTGGAATTTCCCCATGCCAGGATAGAGAACCAGGTAAACGATGCCGAACAGGATCAACAGATAGAACATCCACATCCACCAGCGGGGAAGCGGATTGTTCAATTCCTGCAAGTCACCATCCCAGGTGGGGTGCATCAGTTCGGCCGTCTCGCCAGGGGCAAGCGGTTTAACTACGCTCTGGCTCTTCAACACCCAGAGGGAAAACAAAATACCGGCAACAGTGATCGCAGCAATGTAGTAATGCCAGAAATCGCTGATGAAGTCGGGTACCGCATATCCTTCAATCATGTGTCTCTCCTAATGAACCGACTATTGAAACAGACGCCTGGTCAATCTGGTTTGCGGGTCTCGCTGGCATCTTCCTGGAAGGGAAGGTTGCCAGCGTCTTCAAATCTCTTCTTGTTACCGCCGTAGAACGCCCAAACGATAATGGCGATGAACAGCACGAAGAAAATTACGGTAACCACAGAGCTAATCAGACCCGATTCCATATCACTTGGCCTTCGGTGCGTGGGTGCCTAGAACCTGCAAGTAGGCGATCAGCGCATCCATCTCGGTCTTGTCTTTCAACATCTCTGGCGCCGCAGCGATTTCCTCATCCGTATACGGATGACCAGCCCAGTTCTTCAGCACAGTCATCTTCTTCTGGATGGTATCCGCATCGGCCGCGGCATCAGCCAGCCAAGGATAGGCAGGCATGTTTGACTCGGGCACCACATCACGCGGATTCATCATATGCGTGTAATGCCAGTCATCCGAGTAACGGCCACCAACCCGATGCAGATCCGGGCCAGTTCGCTTGGAACCCCAGAGGAACGGGCGATCATAGATAAACTCGCCCGCCACCGAGAAGTGGCCATAACGCTCTGTCTCGGCGCGGAACGGCCGCACCATCTGCGAATGACAACCGACGCAACCTTCGCGGATGTAGATATCGCGTCCGGTCAATTCCAGCGCGTTGTAAGGCTTGAGGCCTTCAACCGGCTGCGTGGTCGATTTCTGGAAGAAAAGAGGAACGATTTGCACCAGACCTCCGATCGATACGACGATGAACGTCAGCACCATCAACCAGCCGATGTTTTTCTCTAGCGCCTTATGCGAAAACATATTCAGTCTCCTTGTTCATCAGGCCGCAACGGCTTGGGGGATACGGGCATCGTTGACTGCCTTGCCCGCAGCGATGGTTTTCCAGACGTTGTATGCCATCAGCAACATGCCGGCGAAGAACAGGGTGCCGCCAATCAGTCGGATGGTATAGAACGGGTACATGGCATTGACCGACTGGGCAAAGCTGTAGGTCAGCGTACCGTCAGAGTTGGTTGCACGCCACATCAGACCTTGCGCCACACCCGCAATCCACAATGCGGCGATATAGAGAACTACGCCGATAGTGGACATCCAGAAGTGCGTGTTGATCATCTTGATGCTGTACATCTCTTCACGGCCAAACAGACGCGGGATGAGGTGATACAGGGAGCCGATCGAAATCATTGCCACCCAACCCAAAGCGCCTGAGTGAACGTGACCAATGGTCCATTCAGTGTAGTGCGACAGGGCATTGACAGTCTTCACCGACATCATCGGACCTTCGAAGGTCGACATGCCGTAGAACGACATCGCGGTGATCAGGAACTTCAGGATCGGATCGGTACGCAGCTTATGCCAGGCGCCGGACAGGGTCATGATGCCGTTCATCATGCCGCCCCAGGAGGGAGCGATGAGCATCAGGGAGAACACCATGCCGAGAGACTGCGCCCAGTCAGGCAACGCGGTGTACATCAGATGGTGCGGGCCGGCCCACATGTAGATGAAGTTCAGCGCCCAGAAGTGAACGATGGACAGACGATAGGAGAAGATCGGACGTCCAGCCTGCTTCGGGATGAAGTAATACATCATGCCGAGGAACGCCGTGGTGAGGAAGAAACCGACCGCGTTATGGCCGTACCACCACTGCACCATGGCGTCATGCACGCCAGCGTAGGCAGAGTAGGACTTGGTCAGCGTAACCGGCAATTCAGCACTGTTGACGATGTGCAGCATCGCGATCGTCACGATATATGCACCGAAGAACCAGTTCGCCACATAGATGTGCTGAGTTTTGCGCTTCATCACAGTGCCGAAGAACAGCACGCCATAAGCGACCCAGACAACAGCGATCAGGATGTCGATCGGCCATTCCAGTTCAGCGTATTCCTTGCTGCTGGTAAAACCCAACGGCAAAGTAATCGCGGCAAGAACAATAACCAGTTGCCAGCCCCAGAACACGAATGAAGCCAGACCGTCGGACAACACCCGTGTCTGACAAGTACGCTGCACGACATAAAGAGAAGTAGCAAACAGCGCCGAACCACCAAACGCAAAGATCACCGCGTTGGTATGCAAGGGCCGGATACGCCCGTAGGAAAGATAGGGCGCCAAGGGGCCCAATGCTTCGGTCATCGTAGGCCAGATGAGCTGGGCGGCAAGAATAACGCCCACCAGCATCCCGACAATTCCCCACACGATAGTCATGATGGCGAACTGGCGGACGACCTTATAGTTGTATGTTGCTTCCATACGGGTCTCCTTAAGTGTTACAGGCTGGGTTGAAAAACGAACGCCGAATAATCGACATTCAAATCCTAAATAGACACTTGATATATGTCAACGCGGACTTATATCGTTTTGTTGCTCTGAAGTTAAGCCCTTTGAAGCTGAGCTAGGCGATTCATCATCCATGAGTATCCGGTGAGCGGGGCCCTCCATGTCTTCAAATTGCCCGCTCTTGACCGCCCACAGAAAAACGATAGCGATAACGGCGACAAAGACCAGGCTGAGCGGGATCAACAGATAGAGTATGTCCATAAGCTGGCATTATTAAGTTGGCGGATAGTATTTGTGACCTAGGTCAAAGAGATAATCAAAATTCCTTATGACCTAGCAGATTCAATTTTTACTGATGCGTGATAAGCGCATCGCATTCAGCACAACCAGCAACGAGGAAAGCGACATCCCGATGCCAGCCATCCAGGGCGTCACATAGCCGAGCGCGGCTGCAGGGATAGCGAAAACGTTATACAGCACCGACCAGGCCAGATTCTGCCGAATCACGCCCTGCGTCTTGCGCGCCAGTTTGACGCCATCGGCGAGACGACCGATCTCACTCGAGAGCAACACCATGTCGGCGGCCGCCTGAGCCGCTTCCGCGCCCTGATCAACCGCAATCGAGACTTGCGCCTGTGCCAACACCGGCGCGTCGTTAACACCGTCACCGGTCATTGCAACGATCGCGCCAGCCTTTTGCAAGGCTTTCACCGCATCCAGCTTGTCCTGCGGCAACATACCGCCGCGCGCATCATCGATACCGAGTTCGCGCGCCAAGGCCTGGACATTTTCGTCGCGGTCACCGGAATAGAGATGAATGCGAACGCCCAGCCCCTTCAACTCATCGATCAACTGATGTGCCTGCAACCTGGGGGCATCCCCCAACGCAAACCAGGCCAGAACACCCGAATCATCTGCCAGGCCGACCAGTGAAACGCCGACCCCGAAGCGAGCCGGTGACGGTGCTGCGCCGATGAATTCCGGCGCGCCCAAGCGATAAGTCTGGCCGCCAATCTGACCGCTGACGCCGCGTCCGGGAATATAAATCAGATTGTCTGCGGCTAAATCAGCCGGCCCCGCCGCTTCGCGCAGAGCCGATGCCAGCGGATGCGTCGCGCCTTGCTCAAGTGCTTGCGCCAGCGCAAGCACATTGGCGCGATCGGTGCGCAGCACTTCCATATCCAGCAAGCTGAACATTCCGGTCGTCAACGTCCCGGTCTTGTCGAACACAAAATCAGTCGCATGCGCCAGGGTTTCCAGCGCGTGGCCACGGGTCGACAACAAACCGAGCCGGGTCAAGCGTCCCAAGGCTGCCGTCAAGGCTGCTGGCGTCGCCAGCGCGAGCGCACATGGACATGACACAACCAGTACGGACACCGTGATCCAGAAGGCTTTAGTCGGATCAACCCAATACCAGATGCCAGCCACGCTCGCCGCCACCAACAGCAACACCAACACGAACCAACCCGCGACACGATCGGCAATCTGCGCCAGCCTCGGCTTTTCGGCCAGGGCTCGATCAAGCAGGCGAACAATGCTGGACAGCACGGTATCCGAGCCCACTTTTTCCACCTTCACGACCAGCGGGCTTTCCAGATTGATCGTACCGCCAATGACAAAACTTGCGGCATGCTTGGTCACCGGCATCGATTCACCCGTCAACAGCGATTCATTGACGCTGGAATAGCCCTCCACCACGCTACCGTCAGCCGGAATGCTTTCGCCCGGGCCAATCAGGACATGATCCCCGGCCACCAACTTGACCGCCGCCACCATTTCTTCTTCCCTTGTCGCGGGGTAGCCCGGCAAACGCATTGCCGCCGCCGGAATCAGCTTGATCAGACTTTCCGCCGCTTCCGCCGACTGCTTGCGGGCGCTCATCTCCAGGAAACGGCCGGTGAGAAGGAAGAACACAAACATCGTCACGGCATCGAAATACACCTCCGAACTGCCGATGAACGTGCCATAGATGCTGGCCGCGTAGGCCGCACCGACACCGAGTGCAACCGGCACATCCATGCCGGCCCGTTTCAGTTTCAAATCACGCCAGGCGCCCTGAAAGAACGGCCAGGCAGAATAAAAGACCACTGGCGTAGTCAATATCAGACTGGCGAAACGCATCAACGCCTCAATATCGGACGTCATCGTGCCTTCATCTGCCATATAGGCCGGCACCGCGTACATCATCACCTGCATCATGCCCAGCCCGGCAATGGCCAGACGACGAATCGCGGTTTCACGCTCTTTGCGGAAAAGTTCTTCCTGGCGGCCGGCATCGAAGGGATAAGCCAGATAGCCAATATCCTGGACGCTCTTCAGGATGTCTGACAGATGAATGCGGCTGTCATCCCAGCGCACCCTGGCCCGACGGGTGGAAAAGTTGATATCCGCCGCCAATACACCGGGCAATTGATGCAGATGCCGCTCGTTAAGCCAGACACAAGCGGCGCAGACGATGCCTTCGAGGATCAGATTCGCTTCCCGCACATCGCCTTCGCTCTTGACGAAACTGCTTTGCACTTCCGGCAGGTCGTACAGCTTGAGATTCTTCAACTCCTCCAGCGCTGCCTCGGCCGTCTTCGGCAAGTCAGTACGCAAGCGGTAGTAATCAGCGTTGCCGGAGTCGATGATGGTCTGCCCCACTGCCTGGCAGCCAATGCAACACGCCGGCTGATTGACGCCCTGATAGAGGATGAAATACTTGGCGCCGGACGGTACCGGCTCGCCACAATGAAAACAGGCTTCAGGGTTGGATTCAGTCATCACATTCTTTGATTGGCGACAGGTTGCAACCGTTGAGGTTGCAACCGGATGGGGTCAACCGATTAGCCAGCGCGGCGAACTCGACCACAGTCAAGGTTTCTCCACGCCGGCGCGGATCAATGCCGAGTTCGTCAAACAGCGCCTCATCAACCCAGCCGCGCAAGGTATTGCGCAAAGTCTTGCGGCGCTGACCGAAAGCGCGCGCCACGACTTCGGCAAACACCTTCGCATCGCGATAGGGCACCTCTGCCAAAGCGAGCGGAACCAGACGCACGATAGCGGAATCGACTTTCGGCGGCGGCTGGAATGCGCCCGGCGGCACATTGAACAACTTGGTGACTTTGAAGCGCGACTGCAGCATCACCGACAGGCGGCCGTAATCCGGCGTATCGGGTGCAGCGGCCATGCGGTCAACGACTTCCTTCTGCAACATGAAAGTCATGTCGATGATGGCCTCGGCGCTGGTTGCCAGATGAAACAGCAGCGGCGAAGAAATGTTGTACGGCAGATTGCCGACCACGCGCAGGCCGGGGCCAAGACTGGCAAAGTCGTACACCAGCGCATCAACCGAATGAACGCTGAGGCGCTCAACCGGAAACTCCGCCTGCAAGCGCGCCACCATTTCGCGATCGACTTCCACGACATCCAGATGCGGCAGTGCTTCCAGCAGCGGCCGCGTCAACGCACCCGGACCAGGACCGATTTCCACCATGCGATCCGCCGCCTCGGGCCGAATCGCCGTGACGATGCGCGCGATGTAATGCTGATCGACGAGAAAATGCTGGCCGAGCGACTTCTTGGCTTTCGGCAGCGCGGACTCGGCATGCCGGATCATGCGGCGCTCCGGAAGCGCGCCATCGACAAAGCCGCCTCGATGGCCACCTTCAGACTACCTGCATCGATCCGGCCGGAGCCAGCCAGATCCAGCGCAGTACCATGATCGACCGAAGTGCGAATGATCGGCAGACCCAGCGTGATATTCACGCCTTCACCAAAACTCGCGTGCTTCAACACCGGCAAGCCCTGATCGTGATACATCGCCAGGACGGCATCGGCGGTCGCCAGATTCTTTTTCTGGAACAGGGTATCGGCCGGCAAAGGTCCGATCAGATGCATCCCCTCGCCACGCAACCGCTGCAAAACAGGTTCGATCACTTCGATTTCCTCGCGCCCCAGATGGCCGCCCTCGCCGGCATGAGGATTCAGGCCGGCGACCAGAATACGCGGCGCGGAGATACCGAAATCACGCTGCAATGCAGCATGCAGAATACGCAGGATATCCAGCAGGCTATCCGGCGTGATCGCATCCGCCACCGCACGCAACGGCAAGTGCGTCGTCGCCAAAGCCACCCGCATACCACCTCCGGCCAACATCATCACCACCTGTTTCGTACCGGTGCGCTCAGCCAGAAACTCGGTATGGCCGGTAAACGCAATACCGGCATCATTGATCACGCCCTTGTGCACCGGACCAGTCACCATGCCGGCAAATTCACCGCTGAGACAACCGGCAATTGCGCGCTCAAGGGTGGCCAGCACGTAGGAACTGTTGGCTGGATCAAGAACCCCTGGCGTGACCGGCACCGAAGCAGGCAGATGCAACAGGCTGAGACGCGTGGTGCTACCCGCGACGTAATCGGGCACATCGAACGGCATGGCAAGCCGTTCCGCGCGCTGTTGCAACACATCGCGATCGGCCAGCATGACGATTCGCCCGTCGAGAGACTGCCGGGACAGCATCACGCAAAGATCAGGGCCAATGCCGGCCGGTTCACCGGCGGTGAGGACCAGGGGAGCGGGATTGTTCATATCGAAAACAAAAAAAGGGGTGGCATTGTGCCACCCCCTAACCTTGAAGGCAGAGCAAGCGAGGCTTAGTCGCGTTCACCCATGAAGGAACCCAGCAGATGCAACAGGCTGGTGAACAGGTTGTAGATCGACAGATAGAGACCGACGGTAGCCAGCACGTAATTGGTTTCGCCGCCATTCACGATCTCGCTGGTCTGCCACAGAATCATGCCGCACATCAGGAAGGCGAACATCGCCGAGACGGTCAACGCCAGCGCCGGCATCGGATAACCGACCAGCGCCGAAACCAGCGATACGATGCCGGCAATGAACGCCACCATGACACCGATGAACAGGAAATTGCGCATGAAACTGAAATCCTTGCGCGTCGTCAGCACATAGCCGGACAGACCGAGGAACGCAGCACCGGTGATGCCCAACGCAAGCAACACGATCTCGGAACCGTTGGACAGGCTGAGGTAGTGGTTCAGCACAGGGCCGAGACCAAAACCGAGCAGACCGGTAACGCCAAACACGACGCCGATGCCGGCGCTGGAATTGGCAGTGCGGGGCACCACAAACCAGAGCAGACCCAGCGCCACCAGACTGGTCACCAGGCTGATGCCATACGGCACATTCATCGCCATGGAAACCCCGGCCATGGCAGCACTGAACAGCAGCGTCATGGACAACAACATATAAGTATTGCGCAGCACCTTGTTGGTCTGCTCGACGCCGATGACACCACCAGCAGCACCACCCATCTGCACAACATTTTCGAACTGATTAGCCATCTTCAAGCTCCGATAAAAAATTAGAACAGGATCATAGACTACTGATGATGCGAAAGAGTTTCAATCTTCCGGCGCGCTGGCGAGGCAAACTCTGCCTCCTGTAGAATCCGCGTTTTTCCCCGCAACTCCTCCAATCATGGCGCTAATTGTTCAGAAATACGGCGGCACCTCGGTGGGCTCCATCGAACGCATCCGCAACGTCGCGGAGCGCGTCGCCAAATTCAAGATGCTCGGGCATCAGGTTGTGGTCGTACTTTCCGCCATGTCCGGCGAAACCAACCGGCTGATCGCCCTGGCTAGGGAAATCCAGAAAGATCCCGACCCGCGCGAGATGGACGTCCTGATCTCTACCGGCGAACAGGTCACCATCGCCCTGCTCGCCATGGCCTTGAAAGATCTCGGCCTGAAAGCCCGCAGCTACACCGGTTCACAGGTTCGCATCGTCACCGATGACGCCCACACCAAGGCGCGCATCCTGTCGATCGACGAACAGAAGATGCGTGCCGACCTCGACAGCGGCCATGTCGTCGTCGTTGCCGGCTTCCAGGGCGTGGACGAAAAAGGCAACATCACCACCCTCGGCCGCGGCGGTTCCGACACTACCGGCGTCGCCCTCGCCGCCGCGCTGAAAGCCGATGAATGCCAGATCTACACCGATGTCGACGGCGTCTACACCACCGACCCGCGCATCGTCCCGGAAGCCCGCAAGCTGGACACCATCACCTTCGAAGAAATGCTGGAACTCGCCAGCCTGGGCTCGAAAGTGCTGCAAATCCGCTCAGTCGAATTCGCCGGCAAATACAAAGTCAAATTGCGCGTGCTCTCCAGCTTCGAGGACGAAGGCGAAGGCACCCTGATCACCTTTGAGGAAGACAATATGGAACAACCGATCATCTCCGGCATCGCCTTCAACCGTGACGAAGCCAAACTCACCGTTCTGGGCGTGCCTGACAAACCCGGCATCGCCGCGCTGATCCTCGGCTCCGTCGCCGACGCCAACATCGACGTCGACATGATCGTGCAGAACGTCGGCGCGAATAACACCACCGACTTCACCTTCACCGTGCATCGCAACGAATTCAAGAAAGCGATGGAAGTCCTGAACAAGGTCAAGGACCAGATCGGCGCCCGCGAAGTCAGCGGCGACGACAAGATCGCCAAGATATCCATGGTCGGCATCGGCATGCGCACCCACGCCGGCGTCGCCAGCAAGATGTTCGGCACCCTGGCGGCGGAGAACATCAACCTGCAGATGATTTCCACCTCGGAAATCAAGATTTCCGTCGTCGTCGAAGACAAATACATGGAGCTCGCCGTGCGCGCCCTGCATCAAGCCTTCGAACTCGACAAAGTCGCAACCTGAAGCTTTCCGGCGTTGCTTTAGAACCCCCGCGCAGGTATCCTTGCGCGCCTCAATTCGGCCCCGGTCGAAACGAGTTGGAGACGTGGCCGAGTGGTCGAAGGCACACCCCTGCTAAGGGTGCATCCGGGCAAAACCTGGATCCAGGGTTCGAATCCCTGCGTCTCCGCCAGA
>CAZUSF010000023.1:0-17676 GCA_964623355.1 uncultured Thiobacillus sp.
GTCTCGGTGCTGCACAACATCGGCAATGCGATTACCGCGATGTCGGATGACGCGCGCGCGTTGAAGCAGGCGGGCGATGATTTTTCCCGCGTCGCCGAGTTGCTCCAACTTGGTGTTGACGCCAGCCTGAAACGGCAGGCTGCGGGCGCTGTTGCCGACAGCGAAGTCGAACGTCTGCAGGCAATCCAGCGCGAGGCGGCGCGCACCATCAGCCAGTTGGGTGAACAGGTGTTAAGGACGCGTGGGCAGAACATTCTGCTCAGCGTGCAGCACATCTCGGACATCGTGCACATCCAGCAGACCGCCGCCTTGCCCAGCGCCAGCGCCAGCACGTTCGACCTGGGCCAGGCGATCCAGAATGCGATTACCTTGCAGGGCGATAGCCTGCATCAGCACAAAATCAAGGTCGAGGTGGAGATCGACCCGGTCCTGAGCCGCGTCACGATGGCGCACAACCAGTTGTTGCAAGCCCTGCTCAACGTGGTGAAGAACGCCTACGAGTCGATCATTCAGCGGCAACAGCAGGAAGCCTGTGAAGGACTGATCGAATTGCGCGCGAAGTCGATCGGGCCGGATCGCTTGCGCCTCAGCGTGCGTGACAACGGCGCCGGCTTTGACGCCGAGCAGCACAGTCATATGTTCCAGTTTGGTTATTCCACCAAGACACGCGGCAGCGGTTTCGGCCTCCACGCCACCGCGCTGTTTGTCCAGGAAATGGGCGGCAGCATCACGCTGGAGAGCGAAGGCATCAATCACGGCGCGCTATTGAGCATTGAATTGCCGTGCGCCATCAAGGAATCCCCCGCGCGTGCCGTCAATACATCTGGCGATGAAAAAGAGTGAGTGTGTAGGTCGGGTTAGCGCCAGCGTAACCCGACATTTGCAAGCGCTAGCGTCGGGTTACGCGATGAAGCCGCTAACCCGACCTACGTAGTTCGGTGGCAGAACAAGCATGAGGAATTGAGTGTTGCGTGGCATGGATTGAGACAGATGCGCAAGGCGTTGCAGCCAACGCGTTGCGCAAACCAGGAGAGATGTGATGGATGCCGTGAAGCGGTTGGCAGACGTGGTCAAGCGGTGGCTTGGGGGTTCGCACGGTGAATTTGATCTGCCGGATTTGCCGTCATTCCCGCGCAGGCGGGAATCCAGATTCGTCAATCTGATCGAGCTATTAAAAGCCAGTTTGATGCACGCACTGGATTCCGGCTTACCCCATGCATCAATGACGAAAAATCAGCAAGCAACCTCGAAACTAACGGGAGGCTTTGGCCTGGCCGCGCTGTTGGCGCTGAATCTGTTCGCCAGCCCTGCCATCGCCAGCGAAAAACCGCCGGTGTTGATTGGTCTGGATGCCGAATTCGGCCACAAGACCAGCACCTCGGCGAATGCCGTGCGCCAGGGCATTGAGATCGCCATCGACGAGATCAACCGCGCCGGCGGCGTGCTGAAGGGGCGCAAACTCGAACTGGTGGTGCGCGATAACAAGTCGATTCCGGCGATTGGTGTCGATAACTTGCGCGAGCTGGCGGCGATGCCGGACCTGGTCGGCGTATTCGGCGGCAAGTACAGCCCGGTGGTGGTGGAGTGGATTGAACCGGCGCATCAGATCGGGCTGCCGATTTTTGCCACCTGGAGCTCGGCGGACCAGATCAGCGAGCATCCGCTGCGGCCGAATTACATTTTCCGCCTGTCGCTCAAGGATGCCTGGGCGGCGCCGGTCTTGCTCGGCTTTGCCCGCAAGCATCACCAGGCCGAACGGGTCGGCCTGCTGTTGGCGAATACCGCCTGGGGCCGCAGCAACAAGGATGCGTTAAACAAGGCCGCGGCGGCCGCAGGCGTCCGGATCGTCAAGGAACGTTGGTACAACTGGGGCGACAGCAGCCTGATCGAAGCCTATCTGGACATCGTGCAGGCGGGAGCTCAGGTGCTCATCCTGGTGGCGAACGAGGCGGAGGGCTCGATTCTGGTCAAGGAAGTGGCCAGCCAGCCGGTGGCACAGCGCTTGCCGATCGTCAGCCATTGGGGCGTGACCGGCGGCAACTTCGCGCAGATGGCTGGCGCGGCGCTGGATCAGCTCGATTTTTCGGTGATCCAGACCTTCAGCTTTGCCAACGCCGGATCACCCGTGGCGCAGCGCGTGCTGAAGGCGTTGAAAGAGCGCTACGGCCTGGCCGATGCGGAGCGCATTCTCAGCCCGGTGGGGATTGCGCATGCCTATGACCTGACCCATTTGCTGGCGCGCGCAATCGATCAGGCAGGCAGCACCGACCGGCGCAAGATTCGCGATGCGCTGGAAAATCTGGGGCCTTACGACGGCCTGGTACGGCGTTATGCGCGTCCGTTCACGCCGCAGCGGCATGACGCGCTGGGGCCGGAACAAGCGTTCATGGCGCGCTACACCGCTGACGACCGCTTGCTGCCGATCACCCCGCAAGCCACAACCCGGCGAGGCAAATAGGCATGTCATTTCGCGGCATCGACGCACTGACGCAACGACTGTTGCGCCGGCTCATTCCGGGCTATGTCGGCGACACCCTGGCGCATCGCATCCAGCGCGCGGCTTTTAGCTTGACCATGTTGCTGGTCGGGGTGCTGGGCGTCGGCATGCTGGTGTTGTCATTGCTGAATTTGCGCGCCACCACGTTGAATGCCGATGCGTTAACGCTGCAAACGCTGCGCGGCGATCTGGTCAATCAACTCGATGGCATTGCCAATGAAATGCAGTTTTTGAGCCAGAGTCCGCTGGTGTGGACGGCGATTTCCGATAGCGCCGGCCGCGATGCCTATTTACGCCCCTATTTGCGCAGCCAGAGCGGGCTGAATCGGCTGACCCGGCTCACCCTGCTCGATTATCGCGGCCGCTTGATCGCGGGCGGACAGACGCCGCTCGGCCCGGAAAACGATGCCGATCTGCGCTTGCCGTTGCAGCAGGCGCAACAACATGGCAAGCCAGTTGGCCATGTCGATGCCAGCGGCCAACGCCTGATCCTGGCGTTCCCGGTGGTGTTTCCCTACTCCCAGGCGGTGATCGGGGTGCTGCTCGGCGAGGTGCCGCTGGATCAATTGGTGCAAGCCCGCGCCGACAGCCTGGGAGAAAGCCACGGCCTGGCGATGCGCCAGGCCGCGCGTGAATTGCTGGTGTTTCCCAAGACGGGCGGTGAGCGCTATCTCAGCACGACCCTGCCGCTGACTTCAAGCGAGGTCGAGGGCTTGTACACGTTTGAACTGGAGCTGTTCGAGCGGCAGCCGGTGTGGCTGATTTCGGCTTTGCCGGTGATCGGTGTTTTTGCCGCGTTGGCGGCGTTGTTGATCTGGTTTACCTGGACCGCTTCGCATCGACTGGCGGTGGGGCTGACCCAGCGCCTGGATCGATTGGCTGAATCGGTTCAGCGCGGCGGCGCCCCGGATAGCTTGCCGGAAGATCCGGCCAACGATGAAATCGGTCTCTTGTCGCGGGTGCTGAAGGACAGCCTGAAGGCCAACCACACCCTCACCGCGACGCTGGAGGAACGCGTGGCGCAGCGCTCCAGCGCATTGGCGGCAAGCGAAGCGCAATATCGTTTCCTGACCGAAAACATCAAGGACGTGGTCTGGATGCTGGACACCGAGAGCCTGCGTTTGCTCTATGTCAGCCCGAGCGTGAAAACCCTGATGGGCTATACGCCGGAAGAACTCGATGGGGCGCTGCTCGATGTCGTGCTGCTGCCGCAGTGGGCGGGTTCGCTGAAGGCCCTGATTCTTGAACGTGCCGCCGCATTCCGCTCGGGCGAGGAAGCCGCTGATCGGTTTTATCTGAATCAGGTCGAGCAGCCGCTCAAAGGCGGCGGCAGCATCTGGTCGGAAGTCATCACCTGTTATCGCATCGACGAGCGCAGCGGCCATGTCATCCTGCTCGGCGTCACGCGCGATATCAGCCAGCGGCGGCGGGCGGAAGAGCTGGAACGCTATGCGGCATTCCAGTCCGGGGTGGCGGAAATGAGTGTTTCGGTGCTGCACAACATCGGCAACGCGATCACTGCGGTGACCACCGACGCGGAAGACCTGTGCAAGGCCAGCGCCGATCTGGTGCGGGTGGCCGAGTTGCTTGAACTGCATGCGGATGAAGAAGCGGCTGGCCTGGTGAGTGCTGGGTCTGGCCGCGAGATCGTCCACCAAAAAGTGATCGAACGTCAGATCAAGATCGAGCGCGAAGCGGCGGCGGTGATCCGCCGCCTGCATCAGGATGGACTCAAGGCGCGCGGCCAGCGCATCGCCGACAGCGTGCGGCATATCGCCGATATCGTGCGCATCCAGCAGAACGCGGCATTGCCGGACACCCGTATTTCCAGTTTTGATCTGGCGGCGGTCATTCATGATGTGCTTGCGCTACATGAAGACTCGCTGCAGCAGTCTGCGATCGAAACCGAGTTGAATCTGGCTTACGACCTGCCGCCGCTGACGCTGCCGCGCAACCAGTTTCAGCAAGCGTTGATGCATGTCATGCGCAATGCCTGCAAGGCGATCCAGTTGCGCCCGGCGGCGCAGATGCAGGACAAGACGCCGGGCCGGATCGAGATTCGGGCTGAACGGCTCGATGCGGATCGGATTCGGATCAGTGTCAGCGATAACGGCATCGGCCTTGCATCCGATCAACTGGAAGCGGTGTTTCGTCCCGGCAGCGCCGGCCTTGGTCTGCATACGACAGCCTTGTTCGCCCAGGAAGTCGGCGGCAGCGTCAGGCTCGAAAGCCAGGGCCCGGGGCAGGGCGCGCGATTGGTGCTGGAATTGCCGTTACGCAGCCCAACGCAAAGAAATCCGGGTGATGCGCAATGAATTCAAACAATCAGCGAACGAATCGTAGGATGGGTCAAGCGCAGCGGATGCCTTGGCGGCGGGGTTTGCCGCATAGGCAGCCGGCGTGCCAAGAACTGGTGCAGCGGACCCATCTGTCGCCGCGTGCTGATGGGTCCGCTTCGCTTGACCCATCCTACGGGGGCTACGATCACTTAAGTGGCGCGGAAGCGTTCGCTACCGCAGCCCATCCGTCTCCGGATGCGGGAAATGAAAGGAAGTTGGTGTGAAGTCATTCCGCGGATGGTTTGCCGTCGTATGCCTGCTTGCCGCCGGACTGGGCTTGGTGAACCCGGTTTACGCCAACCAGACGCTGACCCTGGGCATGCTGGCGTATCGACCGCAGCCGCTGCTGGAAGCGCAGTGGCAGCCGCTGGTCGATTATCTGAGTCAGGCCTTGCCCGGCTATACGGTGCGTTTGCGTGTGATGCCGCAAGCGGAGCTGGAGGCCGCGCTGCAGCGAAAAGAACTCGATTTGATTTTTACCAATCCGAACCACTTCGTCGCATTACGTGAAAACAACACTTTGTCAGGCGCAATCGCGACCCTGGTTTCGCTCGAAGGCGGCAAGCCCAGCGCGCAACTTGGCGGTGTGATCATTCGCCTGCGCGAACGCGACGATCTGCAACAGCTTGCCGATCTGGCGGGGCAACGCGTCGCATCTGTCGGGGTCAATTATCTCGGCGGCTATCTGGCCCAGATGGCGGAAATGGTGGCGGCTGACATCGATCCCGCCAGTCTCGACATGGTGTACACCGGTCAGCCGCATGACCGGGTGTTCGAGGCGGTGCTGTCGGGACAGGTCGATGCCGGTTTCGTACGCACCGGCGTGATCGAGCAAAAGATTCGTGAAGGCAGCCTGGATGTGGGTCGCTTGCGGGTGGTGCGGCAGTTGCAGCAGCCGGGTTTCCCTTATCTGGTTTCAACCCGTCTTTACCCGGAATGGCCTTTTGTCGCGTTGCCCGGTGTCGATCCACAGGTTACGCGCCGTGTTGCCGCCGCTTTATTGGCACTGGAACCGGAGCATCCGGTCAGTCAGGCGGTCGGCATCCACGGCTTTACCGTGCCGGCGGATTATTCGGTGGTGGAACGCAGCTTGCGTGCCTTGCGGCTGCCGCCGTTTGATCAGGTGCCGAGTTTCACCGTGCGTGATGTCTGGTCGCGCTATCAAGCGACACTGATCGTGTTGTTGCTGGCGATGGCCGGCATGGCGATGCTGGCGTACCGACTGGTGGTGAACAATCGAAACCTGGCGGTGGCGCGAACTGAACGCGCCCAGGCGGCGGAACAACTCGAGCGCCAGCGCAGCCAGTTGCAGACCCTGATCGAGACCGTGCCGGATCTGATCTGGACGAAAAATGCGGATGGCGTCTATTTGAATTGCAACCCGCGTTTCGAGCGCTTCTTTGGCGCCCGCGAGGCCGATATCGTCGGTAAAACCGACTATGACTTCGTTGACCGCGAACAGGCCGATTCCTTCCGTGCGCATGACCGCAAGGCGATGCAGAACGGTGGCCCGAGCCGGAATGAGGAATGGGTGACTTTTGCCGACGACGGGCATCGTGAACTGGTGGAAACCACCAAGACGCCGATGTTCGATGCGCAGGGCAATCTGATCGGCGTGCTCGGCATTGCGCATGACATCACTGAGCGCACACACATGGAGCAGGCGCTGGCGCTGCGGGAGCAGTATCAACGCGCGCTGCTGGATAACTTTCCGTTCCTGGTCTGGCTGAAGGATGTGGAAGGTCGCTTTCTGGCGGTCAATCGTCCCTTTGCCGAGGCGTGCGGCATGGACTCGCCGGCAGCATTGAGTGGCAAGACCGATTTCGACGTGTGGTCGGCCGACCTGGCCGAGCGCTATTGCGCCGACGACCGCACCGTGCTGGCCGGTGGCCTGCCCAAGGTGGTGGAGGAGTTGATCGAGACGGATGGCCAGCGAAGCTGGGTGGAAACCTACAAATCTCCGATCATGGTGGACGGGCAAAGCATTGGCACGGTGGGTTTTGCGCGCGATATCAGCGTGCAGAAACGGGCCGAAGATTTGCAGCGTTACAGCGCTTTCCAGGCCGGCATTGCGGAGATGAGCGTGTCGGTGCTGCACAACATCGGCAACGCCATCACGTCGGTGCTGGAAAACGCCGGCGGCGTGCGGCAGGCCAGCCATGATCTGGTGCGGGTGTCGGAGTTGCTGCGTGAAAACGGCGTCAGCTTTGCCGTTCGGCTTGGCGACGACGGGCTGAACGCCAGCCAGTCCGAGCGTCTGTTGGCGATTCAGCGCCAGGCCGCGCTGGCGATCGATGACTTGAACCAGCGTGAGTTGGCCCGCCGCAGCCAGCGTATTGTCGATAGCGTCGAACATATCTCCGAGATTATTCGCATCCAGCAAAGCGCGGCGTTGCCGATGGGGACCGCCAGTACTTTCGATCTTGGCGCGGTGGTGCAAGATGCACTGTCGATGCTGGACGATTCTTTCAGCAACTGCGGCATCCAGGTGGAGAAGCAGATTGATGCCGGCGTCGGGATGCTGGTGTTGTCTCGCAATCGGCTGCTGCAGGCGCTGATCAATGTGCTGAAGAATGCCTATGAATCGATTAACCAGCGTCAGGCCGATGCGCCCGACCTGGTCGGCCTGATTCAGATCCGCGCCATGCCGATCGATGCGAATCGCTTCCGGCTTGAGGTGGAAGATAATGGCGCCGGGTTTTCGCCGGATCAACAGCCACGGCTGTTCGAGTTTGGTTTCTCCACCAAGACGCGCGGCAGCGGTTTTGGCCTGCATGCAACCGGTTTGTTTGTGCAGGAGTTGGGCGGCACGATTCAGCTGGAAAGCGCAGGTTGCGGCCAGGGCGCGTGCTTGCGTCTGGAATTGCCGCGTACCAGTCTTGTCGATAATGCGGCTGCCGGTGACCGGCGAATGACCATGGGTGGCAAATGAACATCAGGAGTCAGCAGTGAACGAGATGAGAACATCGACTTTTCGTGTTCTGGTGGTGGATGACGATGCTTCCATTCGCGCCACCTATCGACACATTCTGCATCCGCCGCCGTCTGAACTGGGCGGGTTGGAAGCGCTGATTTCCGGTGCTGGCGATATCGTCGAATCGGAAAACCTGTTTCAGGTGATCGAGGCGGATCAGGGCGAGACGGCGGTGGACCTGCAGCGCAGTGCGCTGGATCAGGGCGTCCGCTACCAGCTTGCGTTCATCGATATGCGGATGCCGCCCGGCTGGGATGGCATGCGCACCGCGATTGCATTGCGGGCGCAGGATCCATCGATCTACATCGTTATCGCCACCGCGTTTTCCGATTACGACGTGAATGCGTTGCAGCATGCGCTGGAACATGACGTGGTGTTGCTGCGCAAGCCGTTTAATCAGGAGGAGGTGTATCAACTCGCGCGCACGCTGTGCCAGAGCTGGGAGACGCGGCAACGCCTGGAGGCGATCACCGCCGAGATGGAAAACCGGGTGCTGGCGCGCACCGCCGAGCTTGACCGGCGTAACACGTTGCAATCGGTGCTGGTCGAGATCACCACCCGTTTTGTCGAAGCGAGCGGTGAAAGCGACATCGAGGATGCGGTGAACTGGTCGCTGGCGCGTCTGGGGCGCGCCGTCGATGCCGATGGTGCTGTTTTGTATCGTTTCAACAGTGAGCAGGATTGCTATACGCACAGCGATGAATGGCATGCGCTGGGCGTCAAACCGCTGCCCGCCGCCCTCCATTACTTTCCGCGCGCCCATGTCATGCCGGCGCACGGCCGCTTCCTGCGCGGCGAGTCTTTCTCCATTGATCAGTTGGTTGATCTGCCGGAGGAAATGAACGGTCTGCGCAGTTTGCTGCAGGGTTATTACGAGCAATTTCTGCTGGTGCCGCTGGAGATTGGCGGCCGTCTGGTGGGCTGTCTCGGGGTCGGCATGGTGCGGACGAAAGCTGATCTGGACCCTGGCTTGGAGACCTTGTTGCGCACAGTCGGACATGCCCTGGCGCGGGCGCTGGATGCGCATGATGCAAGCCGCATCCTGAGTCATAGTCAGGCCATGCTGGCACGTTCGGAAAGCCTGGCCCATATCGGCAGCTGGGAATGGGACGTGGCGACCGATACGGTGAAATGGTCGGACGAGATGTTCCACATCTTTCGTCTGCCGGTGCAATCGGCAGCGCCTTGCTTTGCCGAGCACGCGCTTTTGTATCCCCCGGAAGATTGGCAGCGGCTGCAGGAAGCCGTTGACCTTGCGGTCAAGCAGGGCACGCCGTATGCCTTGCAGCTCCGCATCCTGCGGCCGGACGCTTCAACCGGCTTCTGTTTTGCCCGCGGCCATGCCGAAATGGAGGCTGGATTCAGCCCGAATAAGCAGGCGGTGCGGCTGTACGGTTCATTTCAGGACATTACCGAACGCGTTAATGCGGAGACCGCGCTGCGCCAGAATGAAGAGCAATACCGCGCAGTAACCGAGGCTATGAGCGATACCCTGAGCGTGATCGACCGCACTGGCGTTTTGCTCTTTGTGAATGCGCAGGCGGCGATGAATCTGGCCGCAGCGGCGCCAGAAGCGATCATCGGCCGCAACCTGAGTGAGTTCGTGCCGCCGGCGCAGGCGCAGCAGTTCCTGGCCAATTTTCAGCAGGTGATCGACAGCGGGGAATCGCAGGTGCTTGAAGTGGAAGCCGAGATGCGGGGGCAATCCCGCTGGTTTTTGAACCGGCTGCGGCCGATCCGCTATGGCGCCATGGCACAGGATGCCGTGCTTTCGATGTCGCTCGACATTACTCAGCGCAAACTGGCGGACAAGGCCCTGGTCGCGACGGCCGAGTTCGTTTCCGCGCCGAGTGGTGAAAGTTTCAGTGCCGATCTGGTCCGTCATGTCGCCGAGACTCTGGGCCTGGATTATGTGCATGTCGCTTATTTGCAACCGGATCGGCATAGCGTGGCAACCCAGGCGGCCTGGCTGGATGGTAAATGGGTTCCCAACTGGTCCTATGACCTGGCCTCGACGCCCTGTTCGGAAGTGCTGCAGAACCAGCGACGCTGCATTGAATCCGGCGTGGCAGTGTGTTACCCGGAAGACCATGACCTGAGTAATCTGGGCGCCGAAGCCTATGTCGGCGAACCCATCATCAATGCCAGTCAGCAGGTGATTGGCTTGATTGTCGGCGTGGCTCGCCAGCCATTGCGCAACGGCGACATGATCCAGGCCAATCTGCGTATTCTGGCGGCGCGCGCCGGGGCGGAATGGAGTTGGCAGGAGAGTCTGCGGGTGTTGCAGAGCGAGCGCGATACAACGCGCAATATCCTGCAAACCGCCGAGGTGATAATTGTTGCGCTCGATCTTGACGGCCGCATCTCGCTGATCAATCGAAAGGGGTGCGAGATCCTGGGTTATCGCGAAGATGAGCTGGTCGGCCAGGACTGGTTCACCTGCTGCCTGCCGCCGAATGATCAGATCGAGCAGATACGGGCGGTTTTCCAGAAGGCGCTGGCGAATGATCTGGCGGGCTCCGAGCGTTTCGAAAACCCGGTACTGACACGTTCCGGCGAACAACGACTGATCGCCTGGCATAACAGCAGCATCCGTGATGCCGATGGCAAGGTCATCGGCGCGATGAGTGCCGGCATGGATGTGACCGGGCAAAGACAGGCAGAAGCCCGCCTGCATGCCAGCGAGGTGCGCTTTCAGCGTTTGTTCGAGGATGCCGATGCGTTGGCGATCCAGGGCTATCGGCCGGATGGCACGGTGGTGTTCTGGAACCATGCCTCGGAAAAGATTTATGGCTATAGCGCTGCTGAAGCCATGGGGCGCAGTCTGTATGACCTGATCATTCCCGAGGCGATGCGCGATGACGTGCGGGCTGGTGTACGCCAGCTTTTCGATAGTGGTACGCGTATTCCCGCCAGTCGTTTGCTTCTGAAACACAAGGATGGCTCTGCCGTGCCGGTGTTTTCCAGCCATACCACGGTGGAGTCGCAGGAGGGGGGAGATGTGCTCTTCTGCATGGATATCGACATGAGCCAACTGGTGCAGGCCGAAGCTGCGTTGAATGTGGTGCTGACCAAATACAAGACCTTGTTCGACAGCTTTCCGCTCGGCATCACGGTTACCGATCCCGCCGGCAATGTGCTGGAAACCAACGCCGCAGCAGAAACGTTGCTGGGTATTTCGCGTGATGTACATGCTCAGCGTGATATCGCCGGCCCGGAATGGCAGATTCTGCGTCCCGATGGCTCGCCGATGCCGACCGAGGAGTTCGCCAGCGTGCGCGCGATGAAGGAAAGGCGGCGGATAGAAAACGTGGAAAAAGGCGTCGTCCGGCCGGATGGCGAGATCACCTGGCTCAGCGTCACTGCCGATTTGCTGCCGCTCGAGGGTTATGGCGTGGTCATCACTTATAGCGACATCACCGCGCGCCGCGCGGCGGAAGAGCAGATTCGCCAGTTGGCTTACTACGACCCGCTGACCAATCTGCCAAACCGGCGTTTGTTGATGGATCGGCTGGATCAGGCGTTGATTGCCAGCAAGCGCAGCCAGGCATTCGGTGCGCTATTGATGCTCGACCTGGATTACTTCAAAGGCCTGAATGACAGTTACGGGCATGATGTCGGCGACCAGTTGCTGATCGAAGTGGCGCGCCGCCTGAGCACCCATGTGCGGCAGGAAGATACCGTTTCCCGCCTCGGCGGCGACGAATATGTGGTGATTCTGCAAGACCTCGGCACACAACCCGAAGCCGCCACCCGCCAGGCGTTGCAGGTAGCGGAAAAAATCCGTTCCGCGCTGTCCCAGCCGTATCAACTCGGCCACGATGCAATACCGTATTCATCCAGCGTCAGCATAGGCGTCAGGTTGTTCAATAGTCATCAGGAACCGGTCGAGACTCTGCTCAAACAGGCTGATGTGGCGCTTTATCAGGCCAAGGATGCCGGCCGGAATCAGGTGGTGTTTTTTGAAGTATAGGGTTGGTGAGGTATGGCATTTTCTTAACAGAGTGTCGAAAAACGCGAAAATTTCAAAAAACCGTCTCCCCGGCGTATGCCGGGGTCCAGAAGATGTTGATTTTATTGACCCAACTGCACTGGACCCCGGCCTGGTCGTCACCCCGGAATGGTTGTATCCGGGGCGGGGAGACGGAGTGTTTTTCAACACCCAGTTAAGTAAGGGCTCTGAAGCTGTCAATTGGTAGGGAAATGGTGCGTCAATGAATTCAACGCTGCGACTCTTCTCGCTAAATCGCTTACCTATGGAAGCCAGTACAGCCTGGTATCTGAATGACTTGGGCGAATTTCGCGGCAAACAGGAACTCTATAACCAGCAGTCTCCACAACGCCTGAAGGCGCTTCGTGAGTCTGCAATTATCGAAAGTGCAGTTTCCTCAAATCGAATTGAAGGCGTAACGATTGACCCGAATCGAGTCCGGGACATTTTGCTTGCCCCAAGACCATTATTCCGCGACCGGGATGAAGAGGAAGTACGCGGCTACCGTGACGCACTGACGCTGATTCATAAAAACCCTGCTGAGCTGGCTATCGACAAGGAAAAAGGCGACAAAACGATCCGTCGCTTGCATGCACTGACACGGGGCCAGATATGGGATGCAGGTCAGTACAAGGCTCAGGATGGTGACATCATTGAACGCATTCCAGACGGCACCGAACGGGTTCGCTTTCACACCACTCCCGCTGCCGAAACTCAGGTCGCCATGGATACGTTGATTTCCGAGTGGCAGCAGTGTCTGGAAGAGCGCTGGGTGCCGCCGCTGATTGCCCTGGCCGCTTTTAATCTGGACTTCCTTTGCATCCATCCTTTCCGGGATGGAAACGGGCGGGTTTCCCGACTTCTCTGGTTGTTGCAAAGCTATCAGCTGGGTTACGAGGTGGGCAGATACATCAGCCTGGAACGCTTGGTTGAACAGAACAAGGAGCGCTATTACGAGACTCTGGAGCAAAGCTCGCGAGGCTGGCACGAGGGGAAACACAACCCTTGGTTCTATATCAACTACGTTCTGTCCATCGAGAAAGCGGCCTATCGCGACTTCGTTGAGCGCGTCGGCGAGATCAAGGCCCCGCGCGGTGAGAAGCGCGAGACGGTGATCAACGGCATAAGCCAGCTTTTGTCTCGGTCCAAAGGCGAATTCAAGCTCGGCGAACTGGAACAGGCGTGCCCTGGTGTCAGCCGGGACATGGTTCGCCACGTTTTGCGGGAGCAAAAGGAGCTAGGTGTGATTCGCTGTTCTGGTCGCGGATCAGGTGCTGCGTGGCTGAAAGCAGATGTCACGCCGAAGGGTAATGAATTACCCTCAAACAAGGGTAATGAAGGGGGTAATAAGGCGTGAGTCATTTCAATCTAAAAACACAGTTGACCGGACTGTAGGTGCGAATTTATTCGCATCATCAACCGCTTGCATGCGAATAAATTCGCACCTGCATAAGTAACGCAACCGATTGAAATTTCACAATATTCAATCTAACCCGGATATTTCATGAATACTTGCGCGCCCTCGCTGGTCCCTTGTCCGCACTGGAAAGTTTCGCTCAGTCGGGCGTATGAATAACTACGCCACTCCTTCGCGAAATTCCCAGTGCAAACAATGGCCTGCGCGATCATCACGCGAATTCATGAAATATCCGGGCTAACTGCAGTTTTTTCGATCAACAGGAGTTTGATGTGTTTGGTTTTCGTCGCGGTGGCAAAGTCGAGCGGAGCGAGTCGCTGATCGCGCTTGATCTCGCCAACGCTCCCAACGCCCCGACGCCGGTGCAATGCCGCCTGCGCTTGAGCAATCGTCGTCGCACGCTGGCGTTGCGGGTCAGCGCCGATGGCGAGGTGGTGGTGAATGCGCCGCTGCGGCTGGCGAAAAGCGAGATCGAGCTGTTTCTGCGCAAGCATGCCGACTGGATCAGCGAGCGCCTGCATGCTTGCAGCGCCGATCGCTTCGTCTGGCAACACGATGCGGCGTTGCCGTATCTCGGCGGCCTGCTGCGCCTGCATCTGGCCGAAGCGGCCGGCGCCAGTGCGCAGCGCCAGGATGATCAACTGATCTGCGCCGCCAGCCACGCAGCATCGCCGGCGCGGCTGGCGGCGCTGGTGCAGCGCTGGTATCAACGCGAGGCGAGGGCGCTGCTGCACGCACGGCTGTCGCATCACGCCGCACGCGCTGGCATCGCGCTGCCGGCGATGCGTCTGTCCAACGCCCGCACGCGCTGGGGCAGTTTGTCCGGCAAGGGCGTGGTCAGCCTGAACTGGCGGCTGATCAAGGCCAGTCTGGAAGAAATCGATTACGTCATTTGCCACGAACTCGCCCACTTCCGGCAACGCAATCATTCACCCGCGTTCTGGCGCGAAGTCGCCAACCTGTTCCCGGATTACCTGCGGGTGCGGGAAAAACTACGCCGCGCCGGCAAAGGCTATTTCGCGTTTTAGCCCTGTCCCGGTAGGAGCGTCCGCTTGCGGCGCGAAACGTGAACGGATCGCGCCGCAAGCGGACGCTCCTACGCTGCGGTCAACATTATTTCCTGACCGATGACCCTCAAGCCGGCAGTTCGAAATCGTTGCCGATCAGTTCCAGGCGGGTGAGCAGTTCACCGCCCCGCTTGTCTTCCGGCTTCAGTTTGCGCGCCAGTTCGATGCAGTTGCGGGCTTCGTTGTTGAGGGCGGGGTCGCGGCCGTGGCGTTCCATCCAGGCGATCAGCAGGAAGGCGTGGTTGAGCAGCAGGCGGGCGTTGTTGGGCATCTTCGCGCGCGCTTCGCGGGTCAGTTTGATGGCTTCGCCGAGCTTGCCTTCACGCGACAATTTGACGCCACGGTTCATGATGTCGGTGGCGGCGCGAGCCGCACCCTGCACCAGTTCGCGGCCTTCGCTTTCGAGGCCGGCATGGGTGTAGATCTGTTGCGCGCGCTGGAGATATTCCGGGTGTTCATGATGGTTGCTGATCAAGCTGGTGAGCAGCGCGCCGGCGGTGCTGGCTTCGCCCAGTTCAAGCAACGGTGCGACGAGGTTGAACACCGCTTCCGGTGGCAGGTGTTGGGCGCCGGTCTTGAGTTCGTCCGCCAATTTCTGCGCCAGGCTTTGCGCCTGCTCTTTTTCGCCCCGGTGCAACCGGACCGGAATCTGCATGGCTTCTGCCAGCAGGCGGGCGGCGGTGTTGCCGTGCATGTCGCTGGATAACCGGGACAGGGTGTTCAGGGCGGCATCGGTCTGGTTCAAGGTGAGCTGGACCTGCGATAGCGCCAGGTAGGCTTGCGGCGATTTCAGCGGCGTGTTGCGCGCCAGTTCGATGCTGTTCTGGAAGGCGACCTGGGCGGTGTCGAATTCGCCCCGGCGCTGGGCGACTTCGCCCAGGTGCAATTGGCGCAGCGGCGCGCGCGGCGAGGTGGCGAGGGCGCGTTGAATCACTTCCTGCGCGGCGTCCGGGTCGCCCAGTTTCTCCAGCGTGTGCGCCAGCAGGTCGTGCGCTTCGAGATAGGCGCGGTTGCCGTCGGTGATCTGCTTGAGCTCACGGCTGGCGTCGACATAACGGCCTTCGTTGAAGTGCAGCTTGGCCAGCCCGAGCCTGGCCCAGGGCAGGTTGCGCAGGTTCAGCGCTTCTTCGTAAATCGCCTTCGCCATCTCGTGTTCGCCGCTTTGCAGGGCAAGTTCCGCTTTCAGGCGCTTCAAGTCCCAGGCGTGCGGGTTGTTGCCTTCCAGTTGCGCTTCAACCAGACGCAGGGCTTTCAGGTATTCATGTTCACGCAGCGCCGCTTCAATCGGGGCGAGCGCTTTCTTTTTCTCCATCTGGCGGGTCAGGCGGCTGAACAACATGGTTTCGGTGATCGGTTTGATCAGATAGTCGTCGGGCCGCGATTCGACCGTGCCGGTGACCATTTCGGCGGCCTTTTCGGCGCTCACCATCAACCACACCGCGTGCGGCGCCAACAGGGCGCGATGACGCGCTTCTTCCAGAATGTCCTGGCCATTCTTGCCCTGACCAAGGTGCAGGTCGCACAGGACGATGTCGAAGCGTTGCTTTTCGAGCAGGCTGATGGCGCTGCCGGCGTTTGCCGCCATGATGATCTTGCTTGCGTTGGCACGGATGAGGATGTCGCGCAGGATGGCGCGCATGCCATCAAAATCTTCAACGATCAGGATGCTGTAGCGCGATAGATCGGGCGGCGGGAGGGTGAGCAGGCTCATGTTGATTACGGTAAATGCAGGCTGAAACAACCGCCGCCGAGTTGGCCATTATTCGCCAGCACAATGCGGCCAGTGCGGCCGCCGGCCTGGTGCAGGCTGGCGACAACGTCGGCGAAATAGAGGCCAAGCCCGGTGCTGCCGGTTTCAAAGCTGATGCCGCGTTGCGCGGCGTTGCCTTGTGCGAGCAGGAATTCGGGATAACCCGGACCGTCGTCTTCAATCTGGATCACCACGCCGGCCTCGCCCGCCGAGGCTTTCAGCAAGACCTTGTTGCGCGTGTAGTGCAGGGCGTTGTGCAGCGCTTGCACGACGACGCCAAACACCAGTTCGTAGTCAAACCAGCCGAACAGGTTTTCCGGGCATTCCAGATCAAGCTGAATGCCTTTCGATTCGGCCAGCGGCAGGGCTCGCGCCAGCGCTTCACGCGACAGATCGGCGAGCGACTGTTCTTCCGGGTCGAATGGGTAGAATGACTGGTCGATTTTGTACAACGCGAGGAGCTGGATCAGATGGTTGTTGACGCGTTGCGCCTCATACAGCGCCTGTGCCGTTTTTTGCCGCGCCAGCGTATTGCCGGCCTGGTCGCCCGCCTCGGTGGGGGCTTGCGCCAGCGCATCTTCCAGATAGCTCGCCATCATGCTGAGCGAGTTTTTCATGTCGTGGATGGAAGAAAGCAGGAAGGTCGACAGGTCCAGCTTGGGTTGTTCTGCGGGCATGGGCGGAATGCGGTGGGGCGTGCGTGGTGAACGAATCGGCTGATTATACGAGCCCGGCCCGCATGCTTATGCCAGGTCAATTGCAGGCGCCGCCGCCGTTGGCGGTTTATGTGCATTTGCCCTGGTGCGTGCGCAAATGCCCGTATTGCGATTTCAATTCGCATGCGCAGCGCGGCGAGATTCCCGAACAGCGTTATCTGGCGGCGCTGACCCGCGACCTGGAGCGAAGCCTGCCGCTGGTCTGGGGCCGCGAAGTCAGCAGTATCTTCATTGGCGGCGGCACGCCAAGCCTGTTTAGCGGCGCCGGTATCGATGAATTGCTGTGCATGTTGCGCACCTTGCTGCGCGTCTCGCCGGTGGCGGAAATTACCCTGGAAGCCAACCCCGGCACGTTTGAAATGGCGCGTTTCAAGGCGTTCCGCAATGCCGGCGTGAATCGATTGTCGCTCGGCATCCAGAGCTTCAATTCGCGTCATCTGGGCGCCTTGGGCCGCATTCATGATGCCGATGAGGCGCGCGCGGCGGCGTCGGCGGCGCTGGATTTGTTCGAGACGGTGAATCTCGATCTGATGTATGCGCTGCCCGAGCAGACGCTGGCGGAAGCCCGGCAAGACCTGGAAACCGCGATCAATCTGGGTCCGGCGCACCTTTCCGCCTATCACCTGACGCTGGAGCCGAACACGCCGTTTGCCGCCGCGCCGCCGCCGTTGCCCGACGATGACGCTGCCGCCGACATGCAGTTGATGGTGGAGGAAACCTTGGCTGACGCCGGTTATCGGCACTATGAAACCTCGGCCTTCGCCAAACCGGGGCAGGAATGCGCGCATAACCTGAATTACTGGACCTTCGGCGATTATCTCGGCCTCGGCGCCGGCGCGCATGGCAAGCTGTCGCAGCATGACCGGATCGAACGCCAGGCGCGCAGCAAGCATCCGCAGGCTTATATGGATGCGGTGCTGGGCGA
>CAZUSF010000024.1:0-17466 GCA_964623355.1 uncultured Thiobacillus sp.
TGGCTGTTCGCCGGTTCGGAGCGGGCCGGAAAACGTGCGGCAGCGATTCAGAGCCTGCTCGGGACCGCCAGGCTTAACGGCCTTGATCTGGTAAAAAACTGATTTGTTCGGGATTGGATAGGTGGGGGTGCTGGAGGCTTACGAAACAAATGACTGATGACACAATGCAGTCAAAACTGCTACTGCTAATCGAAGGTCCACGGGTAGCAAGAAGAGCTGTCATGAAGTGGCTTATAAATTTCCCCACCCTGTCCGAAGGTGATAATTTGAACTGGGTGATACCGCGCGAACAACACGGCGGTGGCATTGATGTAATTGGTGTCAGGCTCATGGGACAGAATGAGCATTGGCTTGCGACGACAGCAGATTTTGAAGCGGCTTGCGCCGCTGGCGACCAAATTCTGGTTGCCCCTATTCAGAGCAGAATCGACTTGAATGTCCTGTCAGGACAGGTGATGTGTCTGGACGAATTCACAATTGAACATCTTGCCGTCGAAGGGTTCAAACACCATCAAGCTCATGCGGACATGCTGATGAAATCGATTTACGTATTTGCCAAGCAGGCTGGATTGATCGAAAACGCATTCGGATATTGAAGGTCGAACATGCCGGTCAATTTCCTGGCCTACGGCTGCTGACCTACCCATTGCGGCCGTTGGACGCGCATGCCGCCACTGACCGCATTGGCCGATCAAGAGACGCCCACACAAAAACTTGGTCGTCTCTTCCTAGCCGGAAGCGGCAGTTCATTCTGGTTCCTTTTAGCCGCCGGAGGAAAATTTCCTTGGATTACCTACTACTGCTTTCTGGCCCCATCCTCCAAAGATGGCTTCGTGCCGTGGCAGACGGACGGGGCTGTGGAGCGGATGACAACAATCCCTGCCATGACTGACGTCAGAATCACTCTGAAACAGTTTCAGTATCTGTAGTGGTGTCATTTTTGCTACCATTTATCCCATGACATACCGTATTGTCGTCGACACCAATATCTTTCTCGGCGCTTGCCTGGGACAGGGTGCTGCTCACCATGTAGTGGCGGCTTGCCTGCGTGGGCAATGCCAGCCGCTGATGGGCGCTGCGCTGTTCGCCGAATATGAAGATGTAATGGGGCGAACCGAACTCTTCGAAACGTGTCGGCTGAATCTGGCCGAACGGGATGAATTGCTGGATATCTTCCTCGCCACCTGCGATTGGACACGCATCTACTTCGCCTGGCGGCCCAATTTGCCGGACGAAGCCGATAACCATCTGGTGGAACTGGCGGTGGCGGGCGGCGCTCGCTTCATCGTGACCCGAAACTTGCGCGATGTAGCGCGTATGGAACTCAAGTTTCCCGAGCTGCGTATTGTGAGCCCGGAGGATTTTCTCAAGGAGATCGCATCATCATGAGCGCATTGACCCTACGTCTTCCAGACGACAAACACGCGCGGCTGCGTGCCCTGGCACAGAGCCGTGGCACCAGTGTGAATCGGCTGCTGGACGAAGTCACCACACTATTGCTGGCGGAGTTTGATGCGGAAACTCGCTTCCGGCTGCGGGCTGAACGCGGCGCCGGCAAGGCTGAGCGCGGTCTCGGCTTGCTGGACAAGGCCGCTGGAAAATAAGCTCTGCAGCCGCTTTGCCGTATGACCGAGGCCTGATGATGGCCATCAGGTGGTCTGTCTGGTTGCCGTTTCCTGGTCGGAAGTGAGAATTCGCCATGATGGAATGGGAAAGTTGCCACTCAATCACCGTTCTTGAACATTAGCCGGTAGCTGATCCAAACCTGCCGCGTGTGTTGCCTGCAACCAATGGCCGCTCCGGCCGACGAGCCGGCGTAGCCTTTCCGGCAAGTTAGTAAGTACAGCAGTCGTTCAGATGACGACTTTGTGGAAACGGTGTGCGGAAGAAGTTGGCGACTGTATGAATAGGGCAGCGTCTCCGAAAATGGTTCTTCGCCCGTCAGAAGAGCTGAACGCTGGACAGCCCGATGGGCGCAGCTTTCAACCAGCCAGTTTTGCGCTTGCCAGCCTGTTGAGGCTCACCCTTTGCTCGGCGGCTTGCATAGCCAATGCGCGATGAAGCTCCGGTGGAATTCTGACCCGGAATTCTCCGCTATAGTGTTTTTCCGCAAGGGGCACAGGTACAGCTTCGCCTGAGGCTTTCATGTCGGCAAGCACATCGGAGACCATCTGGCGAATTCCCTTCAGCGCTGCCTCTGGCGATGCCGCCAGCCACGATAACGACGGGAATTCTGCGCACAAGGCAAGGTGTTCGTTGTCACCAGGCGACCAAGTCACGCGGTAAGTGTAATGATCAACGCTCATTTCGAATGCCCTCAAGTTTTTCAATAGCCAACAGTACCTGCCGCACCTGATACGCCTTCGCCTTGCCTTTTTCGTCCTGAATGTTGATCCGGGGATCACCGATCCAGGGTGTCTTGAAGATTGCATGACTGGTACCTGATTAGCGCGGCTTCCCGACTATTCCGCGCAGACTTTGTTGAGGTCGGTGAACCGCACATTTGTCGGCTCGCGTCGCATTTGATCGACAATCTTCGAGGTCGCTGCCATGCGCGAACGGTATCAATAGTGGCATCACCCTACAAGCCTGGTTGTAGCCGGTTTGCGGGAAATGGCGTTATGGGGATGTTGCCGGCACCTTTCCATGCCGAGATCGAGGCCGCCATGCCGCAGCAGCCAGCTTCAGTCGCCGCCGCAACCGCCGCCGCCACAACTGCTGTCACCGCCGGAATCGCTGCTGCCGGCATCGCATTCCGCGAGTCCGCCGCCGGAACAGGCAAAACCGCCGCAACCGCTGCCGCTGCCGCAACTCGATGTCGATGCCTGCGTCGGTTTTTCCAGGCTGTAGATATTGCCGTCGGCGATGGCCAGTTTCTGATCGATCGCGAACAGCAGCGGTAGCCGGGTAGGGTGCTTCGGGTTGATGTTCTCTTCCAGGCAGGCATGTCGCCAGGTTCGGCGCATGCCGGCATCGCGGGAGATGCCGGGCGTCATCTTCGCCGCCGGGATGTGGTGGAAATAGGCGCCGAAAGCCTGTTCGCAAAAAGCGCTGTATTCGCGCGTATCAAGGATGAACTCGTGCCACAGGTCGTCGACCACCCGGGAAGGCATGCCGATGCCGGTCGGCGCTGTGCGCAGGTGGATCAGGAAAAAACTGCGCAACGCACGGGCGACGAGGAATTCGTCCTTTTCCGTCAAGGCTGGGTGGGCCTTGCGCAAGCCATCCAGCAGTCCGCGAGAAAACACATGGCTGCGGATGAATTGCTCACGCCGCAAGGTTCGATGACGCCGAGACATAAAGGCCGCGCCGATCGCCAAACCGGCGGTCAACGCAATCAACAGCAGCAGGGCAAAGGGCATTTTGGTGTCAGGGGATTTGAAGGTGCGCGGATCATCGCATGATTATTTCGGCTTGCCGTCAGCCTTGCCGGCTACGTCTGACCCAGGCCAATGCCAATATGCTGATGAACCTAAATCCGGCAGTTGACAGCGTTGTAGGAGCGTCCGCTTGCGGCGCGAGCGTTGAGGGATCGGCCCGCAAGGCCTCCTACAGCGTTCTCCGCATCACCCGATAGGTGAATGGGGAAATCGGCCTCTCGCCAGCATCCACGTGGCTTCCCGGGCATGTATCTGCGGTCATCTGAGGTTTCCAGGGGCAATAACCTGGATCCCCGCCTGGGCGGGGATGTCGAACAGGCGGCTAATCGAACACTTGCGCTGGCGCGACCACCGATGCCGGGTTCGGCGGGTACAGCCAGTCCACCATGAACAGCGAGATTTCCGGCACGTAGGTGATCAGCATCAGGTAGGCCAGCATGACGCCGACGAACGGCAATGCGGCCTTCGAGACAGCGGTCAGACCCATGTGCGACAGATGGCTGGCGACATAGAGATTGAGGCCCACCGGCGGCGTGATCATGCCGATTTCCATGTTCACCACCATGATGATGCCAAGGTGGATCGGGTCGATGCCGAGTGCAATGGCGATCGGCAGGAACAGCGGTGCCAGGATCAGCACGATGGAACTGGGTTCCATGAACTGGCCGGCAAGCAGCAAGGTGACGTTGACGAATATCAGGAACTGCCAGGCTTCCAGGTCTTGCGCGATGACCCAGGCGGCGAGGCCTTGCGGGATCTGTTCCGAGGTGAGCAGGAAGTTGAACAGGATGGCGTTGGTGATGATGTAGAGCAGCATCGACGAGGTGTTCGCCGCATGCAGCAGCACCTTGCCGATGTCGCGGAACGGCAGCGTGCGGTAAATGAAGGTGGCGCAGATGAAGGCATAAACCGCTGATACCGCCGCCGCTTCGGTCGGGGTGAAGACGCCGCCGTAGATGCCTCCCATGACGATGACCACCAGCATCAGACCCCAGAACGCATCCATGAACGATTTGGCAACTTCCTTGAAGCTGGCGCGCGGCAGGGTGGGGAATTTTTTCTTTTTGGCATAGAAAAAAGTCACGCCCATCAACAAAAGGGCGAGCAGCGCGCCGGGCACAATGCCGGCGACAAACATCTTGCCGGCGGACTCGGAGGTCGCCACGGCGTAGATGATCATCACGATGGACGGCGGAATCAGGATGCCGAGGCTGCCGGAACAGGCGATCAAACCGGTGGAAAAGCCTTTCGGATAACCCTGCTGCACCATCGCCGGCAACATCAGGGAGCCGATCGCCATCACCGTGGCCGGGCTGGAGCCGGACAGTGTGGCGAAGAAGGCGCACGCCAGGACGCTGGCCATGGCCAGGCCGCCCGGCATCCAGCCAACCAAAGTGACGGCAAAATTGATGATGCGTTTGGCGACGCCGCCGTCAGTCAGGAAAGCGCCAGCCAGCACGAAGAACGGCACCGCCATGATGGAAAAACTCTCCAGCCCGGTGAACAGGCGCTGCGAGATGATATTTACCGTGGTCATGTCGAACGACGAGAAGAAGACCAGGAAGGTCATCACCGTCATGCCGAGCGCGATCGAGATCGGCGTGCCGGTAATCAGCAACAGCGTGAGGATGCTCATGATGAGGGCGGCGGTCATTTCGCATGCTCCTTGGCGCTATCAAGCGCGCCTTCGCGCAGATCGGAAACCGGGCCGGCCGAGGTGGTCTGGCCATGTTTGAGGAACTTCATCAGGCTCTGGATAAAGCGGTAGCACATCAAGCCGGAACCGAATGGAATCGACAGGTAGATGATCCACATCGGCCATTCCAGGTCGGGTGAAATCTGGCCGGTGCCGTAGATGAAGATCACCCAGCGCGCGCCAAAGAAGGAAATGATCCCGGTGAAGACGATGCCGAGAGAAATACCGGTAATCACCAGAAAGCGGCGTTTTGCGCCCTCGACCTTGTTCACGACATAGTCGACGCCGACGTGGATGCCGGTCCGCACGCCATAGGCAGCGCCAAATTTGGCCATCCAGATGAACAGGTAAATGGTGAGTTCGGTTGACCAGGTAAACCCGGTGCCGAGGGTATAACGCATCGCCACGGAAACGAAAGTGACCAGCGTGGCGACGGCCATGAAGGAGAGGATGATCCACTCCTCAAGACGATCCAGCATGCGGTGAAACATGATGCTTCCCCTGCAAGTTTGGCGAAAACGTTGGGAAAGAAGCCCCGACCGCAGGTCGGGGTGGAAACGCTTGGTTACGTGGCGGGCTAGTCTGCCTTGATTGCGCCCGGCATGTCTTTCGCGGCCTGAGCACTGCCCTTGCTCGCCTTGGCCTTTTCAACTTCGGCGGCGATTCGATAAGCGGCCTGAATGTAATCACGACCGATTTTCTCTTCGAATTCCTTGTGCACCGGCAACAGGGCCTTCTGCCAAACCACGCGGTCGCGGTAGGGTAGTAAAAACACCTGGGTGGTGCCGGCGGCTTTCACCTTGGCCAGTGACTGGTCGTTTTCTTCCTGCGCGATCTTGCGCTCGAACACAGTGGCATCTTCCATCGCCTTGGTCAGGGTGGCGCGAATATCCGCCGGCAAATCTTCCCAGAACTTCTTGTTGACGATGACCGCATAGCCGAGATAACCGTGGTCAGACAGGGTCAGATGTTTTTGAACCTCATGCATTTTCTGTGTGAACAGGTTGGACATCGGGTTTTCAGTGCCATCGACCACCCCCTGTTGGAGTCCGGAATAGACTTCCGAGAACGCCATCACCTGCGGGTTGGCGCCGAGCGCTTTCATCTGCGCTTCCAGCACCTTGGAGGACTGAATACGCAGCTTGAGGCCTTTGAAATCAGCCACCGAGCGCAGCGGCTTATTCGCGCTCATCTGCTTGAAGCCGTTATCCCAATAGGCCAGTCCGGTGATGCCTTTGGCACTGAGCAGGCCAAACAGCTTCTTGCCGATGTCGCCATCCATGACGCGATACAGCGTTTCCTTGTTGGGGAAAATGTAGGGCAGGTCAAACAGTTCAAAAGAACGTACGCCCAACGGGCCGAACTTGGCTAGCGAGGGAGCGAGCATTTGAACTGCGCCGATCTGCAGCGCTTCCAATTCCTCGCGGTCTTTGTACAACTGGCTATTCGGATAGACCTCGACTTTGACCTGACCCTTGGTGCGTTCTTCAGACAGTTTCTTGAAGTAATCGGCAGCGCGGCCTTTCGGCGTATCCGGCGCGACCACGTGCGAGAACTTGATGACGATCGGGTCAGCGGCCTGGCTGGCAAAGGTGGCGATACCCAAGACAAGAGCAGATAACAGCGCTGTAACTCTCATGACTTCCCCTCATGGCAACAGTGGTAACAGAAATCATGTTATGCCCGCGAATATCTAAAGACAAGCTGGTCCGGATGTTAAATTTTCTTATAGATACCGGCAGATTGGAGTCAATTTACTGCACGTTGAATGCAAGATCAGCAAAGATCGAACAATACAAAACGCGGGCGCTTGGCCCGCGTAATTGCTTTGAATCCGTGGATGCTTAGTGGGTCATGATCCACTTGGCCAGAGCGGCGGCATCGGCAGCGGCTTTCGGCTGCTTCGGCATCGGGATCTTGCCGTACTTGCCTTTGGCGCCGTTGTTGATCGCCGCGACCAGAACAGCTTCGGCATTCTTGTCAGCCTTGTTCTTGGCTGCAATGTCTTTCCAGGTCGGGCCCATTTTCTTGGCGGTGGCATCGTGGCAGACGGCGCAGCCATTCTTCTTGGCCATGTCGGTGCTGGCAAAGGCGGAGCCTGAAACGAGAACGGCAGCAGCGAGGGCGATTGCGGTAAGTGTTTTCATCTAATTTCCTTGGAGTGGTTAAAAAAGAAAGGAGTAGGGACCAACCGGTCTGAATCTAAGTGTATTCATTAAATCTAATATAGATATGATCAAAATCAATGTCCCCCGACATGATTACCACTGCACGACATGGACATTGCTCAGGCTGCGGCCAAGGAAGCGTTCGCCGATGGTCTGGAAACGCAGTGGAACATCGGTCACCCAGAAATGGTATTCGGGCGGAACCCGATCCGGGTTGTGCAGGTTGAGTTCGGTGAGCAGGGCGGCTGTTTGTTCGGCCATCGCTTCGGCGGAATCCACCAGCGTGATGTCCGGGCCGACCACGTCCTGCAAGAGTGATTTCAGCAACGGGTAATGGGTGCAGCCGAGGACCAGGCTATCGACCTGTTCAGCCAGCACCGGCTTTAGATATTCCTGTGCCGTCATCCGTGTCACTGGATGATCCAGCCAGCCTTCTTCCACCAGCGGCACCAGCAGGGCGCAGGCTTGCGAGGTCAGGCGCGCTTCCGGTTCGATGCTGTGAATGGCGCGCGCGTAGGCATTGCTGTTGATCGTGGTCGGCGTGCCAATGACGCCGATGCGACGGCTGCGCGTCGCCGCCAATGCGGCCAGTGCGCCGGCGTCGATGACATCGAGCACCGGCGTCGGTGACAGATCGCGCACGACCTGGGCCGCCACTGCCGCCATTGTGTTGCAGGCGATGATCAAAACCTTGACCTTTTTCTCGAGCAAAAACTCGGCGATTTGCGTCGTGTAATGCGCAATCGTCTGGACTGATTTGACGCCATAGGGGACGCGTGCGGTGTCGCCAAAATAGTGGATCGACTCGAACGGCAGACGCTCCATCAAGGCGCGCACTACGGTCAGGCCGCCGACGCCGGAATCGAAAACGCCGATCGGGCTGCGCGGATCAAGTTGAGTCATTTTTGCTCGGGTTGAACTGGGAAAGCGCCCATTGTAGATGCTCTCGCAGCAGCGCTGACGGGTGATCGGCGCGTCCTTGCAGGGCGGTGATCAGGTGGGTTGCTTCGTTTGTGGCTGTCGCCAGCGCATTCCCCATAGCGACCGCGATATTACGCAGCCAGCGTTCATGGCCGATGCGGCGAATTGCCGAGCCTTCCAGACGTTTGAGGAATTCGTCTTCGCTCCAGCTGAACAATTCAAGCAAGGTCGCCGCATCAAGCTGATTGCGCGGCTGGAAATCGGCAACGCTGCTGACCTGCGCGAAACGGTTCCACGGGCATGCCAGTTGGCAGTCGTCGCAGCCGTAAATGCGGTTGCCGATCAGCTGGCGCAGTTCGAGTGGAATCGGTCCGGCGTGTTCAATGGTCAGATAGGAAATGCAACGCCGCGCATCGAGTCGGTAGGGTGCAAGGATGGCGCGCGTCGGGCAAATCTCGATACACGCCTGGCAGGAGCCGCAATGGTTGGCGGCCGGCGTATCGGGTTCAAACGCCAGGTCGACAAACAATTCACCCAGGAAAAACCAGGAGCCGGCGCGGTCCAGCAACAGCGTGTGCTTGCCCTTCCAGCCCAGCGCCGCGTTGCGTGCCAGCGCCACTTCCATCACCGGTGCGCTATCGGAAAAGGCGCGGAACTGGCAGCCGCCGACTTCCGCTGCGAGACGTTCGCCGAGTTGCTGCAAGCGATTTCGCATGAGCTTGTGGTAATCGCGGCCAAGGGAATAGCGCGAGACATAGGCGCGCGTCGGATCGTCCAGATTGGCCCAGGCATCGGCCGCGTCAGGCAGGTAATCCAGCCGCGCACTGATGATGCTGGCGGTGCCCGGCAGCAATTCGGCGGGACGTGCGCGGGTGACACCGTGACGCGCCATATAATCCATTTCCCCGTGATAACCCGCCGCCAGCCAGCTCATGAGTTCGTCTTCTTCCGCTTTCAGTTCTACCGAGGCAAAGCCAATTGCGCTGAAGCCCAGCTCGCTTCCCCATGCCCGAATGCGCGGCTTGAGGGTGGCTAGCGTTGATGGGCCTGGTTTTGAAGACATTTGGAGATGATAGCGTGAGCGAACCCTTGTTCCTTCAGTTCGACCTGCCGGATGAGGCCGCCACCCTGGCGCTGGGTGCGCGCTTGGGATGCTCGCTGGAGCCCGGTCTGAGCCTCTGGCTGCAGGGCGATCTGGGCGCTGGCAAGACCACGTTGACGCGTGGCGTGTTGCGCGAACTCGGTTTTGCTGGACGCGTCAAGAGTCCGACCTATACTCTGGTTGAACTTTATGAGTTGTCGAGGTTTAATCTGTATCACTTTGATTTGTATAGATTCGTAGATCCGGATGAATGGGAAGACGCGGGGTTTCGGGAATACTTCAATTCAGCCAGCGTATGTCTTGTTGAGTGGCCCGATAAAGCCGGCGGGCGCTTGCCGCAACCCGATCTGCGCGTGCAGTTCGATATTCTGGATGACGGTCGCAGTGTCCGGATCGACGCTTTAACGGAGGCAGGTCGCTTATGCATCGCTCGACTGAATTCAACATGCCGGCCATAACACCCGCCGTAGCTCGATTCTGGGCGCTATGTTTGGCTGCGCTGGTCATGCTCAGCCTGCTTGTACCGCCGGTCTTTGCCGATGCCGCAGCTACGGTGGCACAAATCAGCGTCAAGGCGGCGCGGGTGTGGCCATCGCCGGAATACAGCCGGGTGGCGGTCGAATTCGATGCCCCGATCAGCTACAAATATTTCAGCCTGAAAAACCCTGAACGCATCGTGATCGACGTCAATGGCGTTGAACCGGATGTCGCGTTGGCCGAGCTTGCCGGCAAGGTGACGCCGCAGGATGTTTTTATCAACAGCATCCGGGTTGCGCGCAACCGGCCCGGAGTGACCCGAATAGTCATCGAGTTGAAGGCTGAAGTGCAGCCGCAGATATTTACCTTGAAGCCGATGGCGAATTACGGCTTTCGGTTGGTGATGGATCTGTATCCTGCCTCTGCGGCGTCCTTCGAGCAGCAGATTGAAAGCGCGATTGAATCCGCCGGCAAGCGCGCCGAGGATGCCAAAACTGCCGCCAAAGCTGCCACCAATGCGCCTGCGGTGGCGACGCTTCCGCCAGCGGCCAAAGTGACCGATTTGAGGACGCCGATCAAGCCGGCCAAGCCGGAATACATGCGGCTGATTACTATCGCGATCGATCCCGGCCATGGTGGCGAAGACCCGGGTGCAGTGGGGGCAAATGGCTCATACGAAAAAAACATTACCCTCTCCATCGCACGTCGGCTCAAGGGCCTGATCGACAAGCAGGAAAACATGCGTGCTTATCTCACGCGTGACGGCGACTATTTCCTGCCGCTGCATGAACGCGTCAACAGGGCACGACGCGCTCAGGCCGATCTGTTCGTTTCGGTGCATGCGGATGCCTTTATCAAGCCGCATGCGCGTGGGTCATCTGTTTTCGCGCTGTCGGAAAAAGGCGCCACTTCAGCCGCGGCCAGGTGGTTGGCGAAGAATGAAAACGCCGCCGATCTGATTGGTGGCGTCAATGTCAACGCCAGAGACGTGTACCTGAAACAGACGCTGATCGATCTATCGCAAACCGCCCAGATCAGCGACAGCCTGAAGCTGGGTAAAGAGGTACTGGAAGAGATTGGCGGTATCAATCAATTGCACAAGCCGCGTGTCGAACAAGCCGGGTTTGCAGTATTGAAAGCGCCGGATATTCCGTCAATTTTGATCGAGACCGCTTTTATCTCGAACCCGGAAGAAGAAAAGCGCCTGAATGATGAGCAGTACCAGGACTCGATGGCGAAGGCCATCGTCAACGGTATCAAGCGTTATTTCGATCGCAACCCGCCGCTGGCGCGTAATCGGGGCGGGCAGAACTTGTAGGTTGGTGCAGAAGCCCGGTTTCATCCCCGCGCACAGGGAGATAAAACCGGGGTTAAAACCGGGGATAAAGCCGGCGTGCAGTGCTGGAATTACAGATCGCCGTCGGCGCCGGCCTGCATGATTTCCGCCATCTTCTTGCGGACATCGATCGCGCCTTTGGAGAGTTCCGGCGAGATGCCCATCTCTTTTTCGTAGCCGCCGACCCATTCCAGGTTCCAGTCCAGCATCATCACCCAGATGTTCTTCTCGGCATCTTCCATGACGCCAATGCGGCAGGGCAGGAAGACCAGGAATTCCGGGCTGATCTTGAGTAGATCGCGGCCGACGGCGATGTCGCAGAAACTGTGCACTTCGATGCGCGGCGCTTCAAAGTCGCCCAGCACGGCCTGAAAGTCCTTGTACATCAGGTTGTTGCCGACGTATTTGAAGTTCAGCTTGTTGGCCCGCAGCATCATCGACTCGATCACGTCGTCGAAGCTGACGCCGGGTTTCGCCTTGATCTTCATGGTGAACATGTTCATCGCATCCGGCATCGACATGCGGAAGACGCCGCTCATGATCGGCATCATCATCTGCATCATCTGGGTCTTGGCGACATCCGGAATGCCTGGGCGCATGGTGTAGGGTTTGGTTGGCGTCGGCGCCAGCGTGCCGACCAGCGGAAGCGGGATGCCGCGCAGATCGGGAATGCCCGGAATGCTGGGCAGGCCGGGCAAACTCGGCAGGCTAGGCAAGCTGAACTGCGGCAAACCGAACGGCGCCGGGGCCGGCGCTGCACTGGGCGCCATGCCGCCGGGCATGAAGGGGCCAGGCAGATAGGGATTCGGTGCGCCAGCCGGCGTGATCAGATAGGGTTGCTGCGCCAGGACCGGCGTTGCAGCGGTCAGCGTGATCAGGCTCAAAGCGAGCAGGGACTGGGAAAGGCGCGTAAGTTTGGACATGTGGGTTCCTTGATTAGATGGCGTCTTCACCGGCCTCGCCGGTACGGATGCGGATGACTTGTTCGACCGAGGTGACAAAGATCTTGCCATCGCCGATCTTGGACGTGCGGGCTGCTTTGACGATGGCTTCCAGCGCTGCATCGAGCATGCTATCGGCGATCACGACTTCTACCTTGACCTTGGGCAGGAAATCGACAACGTACTCCGCGCCGCGATACAACTCGGTATGGCCTTTCTGACGGCCAAACCCTTTCACTTCCGTCACGGTCAGTCCGGATACGCCCAGCGCTGACAGGGCTTCGCGGACTTCATCGAGCTTGAAGGGTTTGATGATGGCTTCGACTTTTTTCATAGGCAGGTCTCCAGGGCTGGGGCAGGGTCGCGTTCAGGGGGCGCGATATTTATTGGTAATCGGATAACGCCGGTCGCGGCCAAAACCGCGCGCGGTAATGCGAATGCCGGGTGGTGACTGGCGGCGCTTGTATTCGCTACGGTCGATCAGGCCGATGACCTTGCGGACATCGGCGGCGCTATGTCCGGCGGCAATGATTTCGTGCGGCGCCATGTCCTTTTCGACATAGCTGGCCATGATTGAGTCGAGAATTTCATAGGGCGGCAAGCTGTCCTGGTCGCATTGGTCAGCGCGCAATTCGGCGCTCGGCGGACGCGTGATGATGCGTTCCGGAATCAATGGCGAATCCGCATCGCCGAGTTGGTTGCGATAGCGCGCAAGACGCCAGACCAGGGTTTTCGCGACATCCTTCAGCACCGCGAAACCGCCCGCCATATCGCCGTAAAGCGTGGCATAGCCGCTGGCCATTTCGCTCTTGTTGCCGGTAGTCAGCACCAGATGGCCGAACTTGTTCGACAGCGCCATCAGAATGATGCCGCGTACACGGGCCTGAATATTCTCTTCCGTCTGGTCGAACGGCAGATTTTCGAACTCGTCCGACAACTCGCTGAGAAACATGTCGAACATCAGCTTGATGGGCTGCACGTCATAGCGGATGCCGAGATTGACCGCGAGTTGTTCGGCATCTTCCAGGCTCATGCTGGCGGTGAATTGCGACGGCATCATCACCGCCTGGACGCGGTCTGCGCCGATCGCATCGACTGCGATCGCCAGGGTCAGCGCCGAATCAATGCCGCCGGATGAACCCACCAGCACGCTGGGAAAACCATTCTTCTCGACGTAGTCATGCACCCCCAGCACCAGCGCCTGATACACCGCCGCTTCGTGATCCGGTTGCGGATGCATGGCGCCTAGCGGCCGGCCATTGTCGAGTTCGACGAAATGCAGGCCGCTGGTGAACGCCGGAAACTGCGCGGTCAGGCTGCCGTCGGCGGCGAGCGCGAAGGAGGCGCCGTCGAAAACCAGTTCATCCTGACCGCCAACCGCATTGACATAGACCAGCGGCATGCCGGTTTCCATGACGCGCTGGCGGGCGACTTCATAGCGTTCGCTCTGTTTGGCGAGATGAAATGGCGATGCGTTCAGCACCAGCAGCGCTTGTGCACCGGCATCCCGCGCCTGGGTCGCCGTGCCGGGCTCCCAGATATCGGCGCAGATATTGATGCCGAAACGCACGCCGCCGCAGTCGAAAACGCAGGCGGCATCGCCGATGACGAAGGTGCGCTGTTCATCGAATACCGAGTGATTCGGCAATTTCTGTTTGCGATAGACCGCTTCGATCCGACCCGCGCGCAACACTGAAGCGGCATTGAAATAGCGGCCATCTTCATTCAGCGGAAAGCCGACGACCACCGTCAGCGCCGGCGGCAACTGACTGGCGAGCTGATCCAGCACGCGTGCGTTCTCATCGTAGAAATCCGGCCGCAATGCGAGGTCTTCCGGTGGATAGCCGCACAATGCGAGTTCAGGCGTGACCAGAATGGCTGCACCGGCGTCAGCGGCTTGATGCGCCAGGGCAACGATCTGGGCGGCATTGCCGGCCAGATCTCCCAGCGTCGGATTCATTTGAGCCAGCGCGATCTTGATTTGCATGCGGGCGATTTTACGGGGGAAATCCCCTGCCTGGCTTGCCCAGCCGAAGCGATATGACGCGGATCAAAAAAAGGCCGCGAAGAGTGCACCCATATGCACCCATCTACACCCCACACACTCGCCCTCGCAACCGCTCAAAAGCGGAATTGATTGACCAGGTTTTCCAGTTCCTTCGCCAGGTGCGCCAGTTGTTTGCTGGCATCCTGCGTGTCATGTGCATGGCCGGCGGCATCGCGGGCAACGGCGCTGATGTCGCCGATCTTGTGGCTGATGTTTTCCGCCACCTTGCTTTGTTCGCCGGAGCTGTTGGCAATCTGGGTGCTCATCCGGGTGATCACGCCGACCGATCCGGAAATGGTGTTCAGCGCCTGGGCGCTGTCTTCCACGCTGCGCACGCTGGATTCGGTTTTCTGTTCTGCATTCTGGATCGCACCGACGGCTTCCTTCGCACGTCCCTGGACATTGACGATGATGCTTTCGATTTCCTGAGTGGCGGATTGCGTCCGCTGCGCCAGGGTACGTACCTCATCCGCGACGACGGCGAAACCGCGTCCCTGTTCGCCGGCCCGCGCGGCTTCGATGGCGGCATTCAACGCCAGCAGGTTGGTCTGCTCGGCGATTTCCCGAATCAGGCCGATCACCCGGCCAATGTCGCGGCTATCGTTGTCCAGACGCGAGATGACTTGCACGGCTTGTTCGAGTTGTTGCGACATCTCCGAAATTGCGCCCAGCGCCGTGGTCGCGGTGGCTGCGCCTTCCTTCGCCTCGGTGTCGGCCTGAACCGCAGCACTGGCGGCTTCGCGCGTATTGTTGGCCACTTCCTGCACGGTACCGGCGAGTTGGTGCAGTGTGCTGGCGAGCGATTCGGTATCCGCAAGCTGGCGCTTGACGCCATGCTGCGTGCGGCTGGAAACGTCAACCAACTGGCCGGCGACACCCGACAGGTTGCGGGTGGCGGCGCCGACTTGCGACAGGATGCCGGCGAAGCGTTCCAGCATGGTGTTGAAGGTCTCGCCGGCACGGGCGATCTCGTCCGTGCCATGGACCGCAACCCGCAACGAAAGATCGGACTGCTGCTCGATGCGGTGCATCGTCTCGGTGAGTTGTTTGATCGGCGCCGAGATAACCCGCTTCAGCGCAGCCATCAGCAGGAACATGCCAATGACAAACAGGATGAGATGAATGCCCAGCGATTCGAGGCCGGAATTGCGAATCCCCGCGTCGATTGGTGACAGATCGAGACTGATCCGCACCGCACCCACTACGCTACCAGGCGGCACGCTGTGGCAACCCATGCAATTGACGCCGCGGGTGTCTTCACTGGCCTCGAAGATGCGGGTGACGGTCATCCGGCGCCCCTGTTCGGTGGCGTCGATACGCGTCGTTTCCTGGCCTTTCAGCGCGGCTTGATCGATGTCGTCGCGTGGCGCTTCATCAGCCAATCCCTTGCCGTACTGAAGGTTGATGCCCTCGCCGCGGATCACCCGCGCTTCCAGCACATCCGGCAGGCTGGCGATCTGCTTGTGCAGTTCGCCGCGCTCCGCCATGCCGCCGGTGAGCATGAGTTTGTTGAGTCCGTCGAAATAACTGTCAGCGATGGCTTGCGCTTGCTTGGCAGAGAACGCTTCGGCGAGCTTCTTTTCACTGAAGTGGGAATGCACCAGCGAAGCCGTGAGCAACACCAGAAACAACAGCGCGGTAAAACCGAGAATCCTGGTGGTGACTGAACGGGTTTGTGCTGATGGCTTCACTCGAATATCCAGTGCATTGACGAATGCGAGCGCTATCGACTTGCCAAATGAAATCTTGAGGAAAATTATCGGATATCTGGCTGCGATCTGCCGGGTTGGCGCTGAGATGCGGTAAACCGCGTCAAATGCCGACGATTTCCGCCCAGCGTTTCTCCAACCGCTTCACCGACACCGGTTCCGGTGTTTTCAATTCCTGTGCGAACAGGCTGACGCGGAGTTCTTCCAGGCGCCAGCGGAAATCTTCCATTTCCGGTTCGATATTGCCGCCACCGACATCGGCGCTCATGCGACCTTGCGCGGCCAGGCGTTCGCGGCGCTGGCGGAAGGCGATCAACAGTTTGGCCATTTCGTTCATGCTGCCGAGGTCGCGTGCGGTTTGTGCGGCGAGTTTGTTGAGGCGCATCTCCATCGCTTTCAGATAGCGCGGCAGATGCACCAGCCGGTTGGCGCGGTGCCTTGCCATGAAGCCGGGAAAAACCAGTTCGGCGAGTTGGCTGCGCAGATCTGTTACGGCGGCTTTCCAGGCCGGGTTTGTGTTGACTGGCGCTTTGCCCAGGGTTTGTTCGATTTTTAGCGCGGCGGCGATGCAGTCCAGTGCGATCTGGGCCATGCGTGCCACCGCTTCCGGCAGGCGCGGGCGGGCAGCTTTGGCGGCATTTTCGAAGTCGATTTGACTGCGCGGCAAGGGTTTGTCGAAACCCATTAGATCCAATGCGGCCGCATTGAGCACGTCGCGCACCAGGCTTTCGCCCGGGTTGCCAAAGCCCGGCACACCTTTGAACAGCAACCCGTATTGCAGACTGGTTGCTTTCAGCTTGTTGGCCAGATCGCGTTCGCTCTGCTTCAGCAAATCGGGGAAACCCAGCCAGAGAAGACGCGCGACGCCTTCGCGATGCGCGGTTTCTGCGGTCTCGGCGCTGTCGAACAAGGCCAGCCGCACCTGGCCGGCGACGTGTTCGAGCGCTGGGAAGGCGGCGAAATTGGGCTTGCCTTGCGTGGCGACGTGCATACTTTCCGGCAGGTCTCCAAAATCCCACTTGGTCACGAATCGGTTGCCAAATTCGCGCTCGAACTGCCCCGCCGAGCGCGCCAGTTCCTGCCGCGCCGCGCCGCCGAGCTGTTGCCGCAACGTACCCAAATCGCGGCCTTCGGCGAGCGATTTTCCGCGTTCGTCCTGCACCCGGAAGTGCATGTTCAGATGCGCCGGCAACGCTTCCGGCCGCCAGGCATCGCGCGGAATCAGCGTGCCGGTGGTCTTGCTCAGGAAGCTGGCGAGGGCGTCGGTCAATGCACCCCTGCCGTCATTCCCGCGAATGCGGGAATCCAGTTTGGTGGTTTGAACGGCTGGATTCCCGCATTCGCGGGAATGACGACTATCGTCAAGCAAGGCCTGGGTCGCCGCACGCGCGTATTCCGGCACCGGCACAAAGCTGCGCCGGATCGATTGCGGCAGGCTCTTGATCAGCGCGATGATTTTTTCTTCCAGCAAGCCGGGCACCAGCCATTCGCAGGCCAGCACCGGAATCTGGTTCAGCGCGGCGAGTGGCGCTTCCAGCGTGACGCCATCGTCCGGCGTGCCGGGGTCGAAGCGATAGGTCAGCGCAAAGCGGACGCCGTTGAATTCGATGTGCGGCGGAAAGTCGCGCGCGCTGGCCTCGGTATTGCCTGAAATCAGGTTCTCGCGTTGAAGAAACAGCAACTTCGGGT